>JAITFC010000101.1 GCA_031281635.1 Puniceicoccales bacterium
AACCACACGACGCGTTCATCGCCATCCCCTACCGCCACCATTGGTTCTATATCCGCGACAACGACATTGCTTCGAAAAGCACTTTCATGCTGCTAATGAATATATTTAGCCTGCAAGCCGGTGATCCGCAAACGGTTGCGCCAACTCTCACCCTTCCCCTGCATCGCTAGCCACCGGTTGAAGTTGCCAACGCAGACTCAAAACATTGAAAAACAAAGGTGTCTAGCTGTTAGACGAAGAAGCGGAAAGGTAATGGCACGACGACGTTAAGGCAGATTGCAAACATCGATGAGCCCGGGCCCTGCTCTAAACAATTCCGGGAGTTTAGGATGCGCTGACGTTCGGAAGCAGGAATGTTACTCTGCCATTCTTAAAGCGTATATTCGCACCAAGTTCGTGCAGTTTTTTGAGATTGGGAATGGTGGTTATTGGTCGTTCAATTCTAGACACTTCTGTCGTTTTCCCGGCCACTTCACTTCGCAAATCATCATCGCTGATTGGAGGTTGGCGGGAAAGAAGTTCCCTGATCTTATCCGTACTGATAATTTCACCATCTTCCACGGGTGGACTTGCTCGCCATTCCACTATAATTCCCAATGTTAAGGCAAAGCGTATAGCATCTGCTTCAAAAACGCCTTGATCGATATTCCCACCGCGTGGGACGATATCGGTCATTTGCAATATCTGTCCGCGCCAACCCTTGGTAAACTCACATGGAATAGAAATCAGTTTTGGCGGCTCAAACTGATCATGTCTGTATTCTTCGTGGATCTCGGCAAAATTAGCGAGATTACAATCCATGCGCGATAGCGTCGGTTTTAAAAGCAATGAAGCCCTGCGCCGCCGCGCATTGCGCACGAGCAACGCATGTGTTTTGGGCTGGAAGCGTCCATCTTTCACAATCACAAAACCTTCCAATGAAGCATTGTTATGTTCAGCAAACAGTTCTTCCCCTGGAAGCAATTCGGAAATTTGCTTGGGGCCAATTGCTGTTCTATCTGGTGGTACGAGCAATACGGAGCAACGTTCCCGCAAGAGTGCCACGTCAGCAAAATCAAAGGCATCATAGGGCACCACGACCACGGCATGGTATGGAGGGGTGAAAGTTTGCAAATCACCTATTTCGCTGCGACGAATGACGGCCTTGGGAGTCCATTGCAAAGGGATGCGGCATCGGTATATCACGGGAACGTGATTCTGCCGACAAAAAGCTTCGCCCTTCGCATCTAATTTTGCATCGGAGTCTATCAACAAACATCCCCAGTTTCGGAGTGCCTGGGCAGCCAGCTGCTTAGAGCCTTTGTTAGCAAGTACAGAACCCGTGCATACGATTCCTCTACCCTCGGGCATGCGAAAATCTGTGATCTGTGATACATTGCCAACTTCCACGTCAAAGCCCCAGCAACGCAATATCTCCAGTTCATCGAAAGAAATTCCAGCAGCTTCCAAACTAGTAATTTGTAAATTTGGTTTTCTTTGCTGTAAATATTTCACATTCATTATGCTAACATGGCTGTTTGGGTCCCGTAAATAGATACGGAGTTGTTTCAAAAGTTTTGCGTCTTCGGAGGTAATTCCTACGCGTTCTGGCTCTTCTGACCGTATTGGCGGCGCATCGCTGGCTTCTTCCATCCCCGCAACTTCCGCTGGGTCGGGATCTACGAATTCCTCCGTATCGACGGCAGCGGCAACAAATTCCGCAATTGCTATGGCCAATCCCGGTACTGGTATTGGTGACAGTCGAGGTGGAGGTGAAGGTGGAGGTGGCAGTGCTGGTTCTTCCGTTAGAGGACGCGGAGGATTAAAAAATAGCAAGGGGTGCCAGAAAAAAAGCATTACGGATTCCTTGCAGTTCATCCATATGGCCACTATGTAGACGACAGCGTAGGCGACCCCACCTGTGCAACAGACACCGATCCAGACAGACACCCATGCAAATCTCTGCCAAAATGTGAGTTTCCTAGTCTCAACGGTAGTGGGAGGAGAGGATGGAAGTAATATTTGTGTATGGGTTGCGTCGTCTCTTAATTTACGCCTCGTAGTCAAATATTCGGTTTCGTCCAGCATCACACATCGAATACTGCGCAATGAAAAAAAAGCAAGAAAATTATCACTATAAAATATTGCAATCTACGACTGGACAGTTTTGGTGCACTTACACAATAGACATTTTTCAAAAGTCAGATAAAATGTTTAAAACCCCTCATAAACAGCCAGTTTCCGAGGGTTTTGAAAAATGTCTAATGGATCACGACTTAGCTGTTTAACGTTATGCGATTTCTTGTTCGCAACAAGGAATTATGCTGCCAACTTGCTCCTCTTTTTTCGGTCAAATGGGCCGTTGTTCCCCATGCGCAAATGCTTATGCCCTCGAATTGTACGCACATCTTTGAACGATCCATAAAAAAATCTTGCCATTGAAAAAAGATCAAAGAGAATCGCCCTGTGAGTTGCCAATTTCTGTTTTTCTGCGCGCTGCTGTTGGCCTATGTGCTGGGGTCCATCCCTTTCGGGTTCTTGGTGGCTAAAGCACGTGGTACGAATATCTTAGCCGTAGGTTCTGGAAATATGGGAGCCACAAATGTGCGTCGTACGGTGGGGCGCTGGGCAGGTATTTCTGTCTTCTTTCTCGATGCGGCCAAGGGGTTTCTGGCGCTTCACATCACACGAGTTTTTCCAAAATCGGCACTCGACCCATCAGTTCTTGCTGCTGCGGCACTCACCGGAGCGTTTTTAGGCCATAATTTCTCAATTTTTCTGAAATTTCGCGGCGGGAAGGGGGTTTCCGTCACGATCGGAGGACTTTTATCCCTCATGCCCAATGTGTTATTTATTGGATTACTCACGTGGGTAGTCGTTTTCGCCGCAACGCGTTTCGTCTCTCTGGCCTCGGTTTGCTTCAGTTTGACTCTGCCACTCTGCTCCTATTTATTCGCCTATCCATTCGTGCTAAACTTCCTGATTCTAGCTATTTCCGCATTCATCATAGGGCGACATTTATCAAATATCCGCCGCCTCATCGCGGGAACGGAATATCGTTTCGAGAGGCGAGAAACCTAGCGATGGAGCACTCCCATGGACGCCGATGCACCGCAGGGTCGCGTGGACTGCCTCCTCAACGAAATTTTGCGCAATGCCATCGAGGAGCGGGCCTCGGATGTTCACATTGAGCCGTTTACAACTCTCATTCGCCTACGTTTTCGCGTGGATGGGCGATTGCGGGAGAGGGGGACGCTGGAGCCGCAACTACTCGGAGCGTTGTTGCTGCGTCTAAAGATTTTATCGCGAATTCCAGTGGATTGTTCGGCATTGCCGCAGGATGGAAAATGGCTCTACGAGGGAGAGAATGGGGCAATTGACGTGCGTGTTTCCATAATTCCCTTCCTGCACGGCGAGGGAGCCGTTCTGCGCATTTTGACCGTTGCCACCGCCACGTCGGATCCGAGGCAACTGGGTTTTGACGAAGAAACAGCTGCTGCGTTACAACGAGTTATTCGCGGGAACAGTGGACTCTTGCTGGTAACGGGGCCAACGGGATGCGGAAAATCCACAACAATTCACACACTTTTGCGCGGTTTGAATGACGGGACGAGGAAAATCATCACCGTGGAAGATCCGGTGGAATACGCGGCCGATGGTATTCAATCGGTCCAAGTGAATGAGTCACAGGGACTTGGCTTTGCAGATGTTTTGCGGTCTGTGCTGCGGCAGACTCCCGATGTGCTCTTTGTGGGAGAAATTCGCGATGAAAAAACTGCTGCCATCGCTATTCAGGCAGCGCTCACGGGACATTTCGTTTGCAGCACTTTACATTGCAATGACGCCGCAGGAGCCATCGTGCGCCTACGGCAATTGGGGATTCGTCCACACCTCATTGCAGCCACTTTGCGAGGTGTTTTGTCCCAAAGACTTGTGCGCAAATTGTGTCCTCACTGTCGAATTTCTCGCGCAGGAGGTAGTGCAGCAGTTCACAATGATGGTCGCATATTTCATCCCAACGGCTGTCCCCGTTGCAAATTTTGCGGTTATTTTGGGCAAACAGTTCTCTACGAGTGGCTCCCGCTGCAAACCCAAAACTTACTTGACGAAAAAATGTTGCACACGCATCTCGTGCCAGACCTGGTAACGTGTGCGCATCGAAAAGTTTTTTCCGGAGAAACGTCTCCGGAAGAAATTTACGCCGTAACCATCTGTGATAATGCAGCCTTTCGCTTTGACGTTGGCGATGAGAACGGCTGGAGCATGGCGAAATCTGGAAAAGATTTTTTATTATAAACGTTGCATCGCGTGGCACATGTGCAATTTTTTGCGCGGTTTGTTCATGACTTTGGGAACGTCAAAGAAAAGTGTGGAAGAGCGGTCGATGGTGGCCGTGTCCCTTGCAACGGTGGCATCACGGATTTCTGGGTTGTTGCGCGACATGGTTTTATTTGCGCTACTTGGTCTGACCGATTGGAGTAGTGCATTTCTTTTTGCCCTGACTGTGCCGAATCTCTTTCGCCGGTTGCTGGGGGAGGGCGCACTCACATCTGCAATGGTGCCACTTTTCGCGGAAACTCTCGAAGAACAGTCGCAGCAGCAAGCATTTGCGTTTTTAAACCGCATTTTATCGCGACTTAGCATTATTTTATTTGCGATCATTGCATTTTTCGTCGTCATTTTTCTTTTTGTGTGGCCGGCTCTTCCGGCGCATTGGCAACGGGCGCTGGGACTTACAACGATATTGGTTCCCTATCTGCTCTTCGTTTGTCCAACGGCCATGTTGAGCGGTGCGCTAAATGTTCTCGGCTCCTTTGGATTACCCGCATTAACGGCTCTGCTGCTGAATCTTAGCATGTTATTTGCCGGTATAATTGCGCTTTTGCGTTTCCCTGCGGGGGGCCTTCCGGCGGCGCTAATTCTCTGTGTCAGTGTTCTGGTTGGGGGTATAATTCAGCTGATACTTCCGTGGAAGTTACTACGCCGTCGCGGCTGGAAATTCCGCTGGGACCACTCCACTAGTCCGATCCTGAGCCGTCTCTGGCGTATTTTTCTGCCGGCGGTTCTTGGTGCGGCCATGGTGCAGATCAACGTCACCATTTCACGACTCATCGCCTACGCTTTCACATCCAGCGGTATCTCAACACTTTACCTCTCCAGTCGCCTCGTCGAAGTTCCACTGGGTATTTTCGCCATTGCTATCACATCTGTCGCATTTCCAGGACTTTCCCGCCTCGCAACGGAAACGAAACGAAATATTTTTGGTGAACGCTATCGCCACGCGCACTGGTCTATTTTGATGGTCACCATCCCATCCGCAATTGGTTTGATCTTGCTCGGCAAGAATATCTTAACAGCACTTTTTGCCTGGGGCAACTATTCCGGGAGCGACATCATGCAGACTTTCCCCGTGCTCGCAATTTCTGCCATTGGGATTCCATTTTTTGCCGTTGTCGGCATCGACACGCGGGCATTTCACGCCAAACAGGACATGAAAACGCCGCTGCGGATCGCTTGTTGGGGCATTTTTTGCAATATTTTTCTCACCATCATTTTGGCAAAATTTTTTGGTGCCGCGGGGATTGCACTCTCCAATGTTCTGTCCGCCATGTTGCAATGGGTTCTGCTGCGCAAGCAATTATCGCACGCACTAAGCGGTGGAACGGAACCTCGACGCGAAGTCCGCAAGACACTCATCCTCGCCTGTGCCAACGGGTTGCTCCTACTTTTCCTCCTCGCCGTGAGCCACTTATGGGATACATCCCTGCCTCCTCGTGTCGACGCACTCCTCCACCTTTGCGTTGTCATTCCCGTAGTCGTTATTGGCTATGTAACGTTTTTGCAAATCTTTCGCTTTGAGGAAGTAAGCCTATTTTTTTCCTTCCTGCGTCCTTCCCGGGGGTGGCGAAAAAAATGAATCAGCAAATTGCAAATTCCTGGGGGCGATTATTCCCAGAATTTTCCGATAAATTCCCATTGCACACACCTGTTGCCGTTCTGGCAAGTCATACCCAGCAACTGCAACGTGTTCCAACAGAGACCGTTGGCCTGCGCATATTTTTCGCAATCCGCGGTTTTCGCTTTGACGGACACGATTTTCTCGATGAGGCGGTCACCTTTGGCGCGGATGTCCTTGTGGTGGAAGAAGATTTTCTGGGTTCTGTCCCAACCGATAAGGCGATAATTCCCGTAAAACATGTTCAACGGCAATGGGTTAAGGTTCAGCAAAGGCGTTTTAACAGTCCCGACGAAAAACTGCGCATTCACGCGGTCACAGGGACGGATGGAAAAACAACGACTGTTTTCGCTCTGCAGCAACTTCTTGGGAAAACTTGCGCGCGCATGGGCACGATAGACAGACAAGCAGGTTTTGATTTGTTAGCCGACATTTCAACATTGACAACTGCCGATGCCGCAGATACTTATCGTTTTTTACAACTGGCATGTGATAGCGGATGCACAGATGTTGCCATGGAGATGAGTTCCCACGCCCTCGTCGGAGAGCGCCTTTTCGGCCTCAAAATTGAGAGCGCTGTCTTCACCAATCTCACCCGCGAACATCTCGATTTTCACAGAACTTTGCCGATGTACTTTGACGCAAAGTGCAGACTGTTCGATGGTTGCGGCAATCATTGCGTGCGACATTGCGCCATAAATGAAGACGATGCGTGGGGAAAAAAATTGCTAAAAAATTTGCGAGAGGCGGCAAAAACATCTCCGAGCGGTCAAAAAATTTGCGCATTTGGCTCCGATTCCGACTGTGATGTACAACTTTTGCAGCGCACTCCAGACGAAGATGGGCAGCTGTTTCAACTGCGAATTGGCGAAAAAAAATTTGATGCGCGCACACGGCTATTGGGCCATTTCAATGCCATGAATCTTCTTGGCGCGCTAGCAATTGCGTCATTTTTTTCAAATCTAGATGAATTGCTCGAGCGATTGGCAACGGTTATTGCGCCGCCGGGACGTTTGGAGCGAATCCCGTTATCATGTGGGTCAACCGGGTTCGTTGACTATGCACATACGCCAAATGCCCTACAAGCAGCTCTGGGAGCCTTACGAGAGCATTTTCCGCAAAGGCGAATTATCGTCGTTTTTGGCTGTGGAGGGAATCGCGACAGAGGCAAGCGGCCATTCATGGGGCGAACTGCAGAACTGCTTGCGGATGAGGTAATTGTGACTTCTGATAACCCGCGCGATGAGTGTCCGATCACCATTTGCGGGGAAATTTGCGGAGGTTTTTTAGGTGCGCGACCGAAAATTATCACTGACCGCGCGGAGGCTATTTCTCTCGGAGTGGGTTTGGCTAAAAAAAATAATTCCATCCTACTCGTCGCAGGGAAGGGGCATGAACAAACGCAAATCATTGGTGATAAAAAAGTTCCGTTTTATGATGCGAGCGTAATGCGCACTTGTGCTGCACGGACAGAAATATAGGAAAATTGCGGTGGACAACGATTTGCGACAATTGAACTTGGAGGAACAAACGGGAGGAAAATGGTTCCCTCATCCGCCGCAAAATCCCATCGTCGGAATACATTTTGATTCGAGGGAACTGTCTCCGGGAGAAATGTTTATTGCAATTGGAGATCCGAAAAAAAATTCTGGTCATAAATTTTTAGCGCACGCACAACGGAGGGGGGCGTCTGCTGCAATTGTAATGGAATTTCACGAAGAACTCACTCTACCGCAACTACTTGTGCAAGATAGTACGGCAGCGTTCCAAAGCATCGCCACCGCTTATCGAAAAACGTTGCCAACGGAAATTATCGCCGTCGCCGGCAGTTACGGAAAAACAACCACGAAAGATCTTCTCACATTGCTATTGGGACCTAGAACTTATAAGACAAGTGAGAATCAAAATAGTCAACTTGGAACCCCTCTTAATGTGCTAAAAATTTCCTCAAAACTACATCTTCGCGCTGTGATTGAAGTTGGTATTGAGAAACCTGGAGACATGCAAAAGCAAACGGAAATTGTCCGCGCAAAACATGTTATATTCACTGGAATTTCCCATAAACACGTTGAATTTTTTTCGACGCGAGAAGAGTTGCTATTAGAGAAGTTGCATATCGCAAAATATATTGCGCAGCAAAGAGGGAAATTTGTCGCAGAAAAATCGCTATCTCAACATTATTTATTGCGCAATTTGCGTGAATGCATCATCTGCACAGAAGATACAATTGAAGACTTTCGCTTCCCGACTCCATCATCCGGTTTCAGGAAAGCATTTTCTCTCTGTCATTGTCTCTGCAAACACTTAGGCATTTCCCATGAAGACATGCGCGATCGCTTGCGCAACTGGGAAGCTTCAAGATTACGCGAACAAATACTTATGCATAAAACTAAAGAGCAGATATTTTACGTCGATTGCTACAATAGCGACATAGAGCCATTACTAAATTCCGCAAAGACGTTTTTTAATCTTTTTCACTTGCAAAAACGCTTATTCGTCATAGGAGGAATGTCTGGACTCGGATTCGCATCCAAAGTGCTACACGAAAAAGCTGGAAAATTGATTCCATTTTCCGCAAACGACCATTTCATTTTTGTCGGCAATGAAACGGCTCCAATGCTTGTGGCGCTACGAGGGAGAGGTTTGCCGGAAGGGAATGCGCAAATTTTCCCGCAAAAAACGGAATCCATAAAAGAAATTATAAACAACTTTCGCGGAGCAGTTTACCTAAAAGGCAGCCGCTGCTACGCCCTGGAAACGCTAATTGATTTTGACAACTGTCGACCATTTGTCTACTAAATTCCTTGTGTTGGGTTTTATACGAATTTTACGCGTGCTGTCTCTGGTCCTTCATTTGCTAGCGCGGTGGATGGGCGTGCGCATTTGGACCGATCCGCTTGCCGGAATTGCACTTCTGGTAAAAAAAATTCGCTGCGAAAGCGGTCCCAGAGCTATTATTTTTCTCGCAATCACCTGTGCGTTGACCATTTTTCTGCTGCCATGAATAACTTAATCTTCGCCATTTCAATGCTCGTCACTTTCTGCGTATTCTTCTCGCTATTACGCGAAATGCCATACGTTGATAGTTCGCGAACAACGTCTCTTTTCGTTGAAATGTCAATATCTTTAGTAATTCTTTGTTTTTACGACAAATGGCGAGTTGTTGGCTTGCTGCTCTATTATTCCATTTTCCCATTTTGCACCACTCTACATTGGTGGCTAGTTAAACCTCGTATTTCGCGGCATTTCGCGCTAATAATGCGAAATTTTCTACCGCTCCTATTTGCCGATGGAATAATTACTCATAAAATCTATGCATTGCCATTTATCGTATTAGCTGTTCCGCATTCCTTGCTGCATTTCATAGACGTAAATATTAGGCGATCCAAATTCGTGAATGCGGCGCTTGTCTTTAACTGTATTTTGCCAATTTTTCTAATTCGAAAACTATTTATTCCATTTTTACTAGTTTTGAGCTTGCAATTCGCTTTACTGCATGCTGCTATGCATCGGAGGTAGACTATTTATGAAAATTGCCGGAGTGCAAAAATGCACACTAATTGATTTCCCAAATAAAATTGCTGCAATTATATTTACACAGGGGTGCAATTTCCGCTGTCCATATTGCCATAATGCTAAGCTATGGCCATGCAACGAAAGTGGGACCATTGATGAAGAGGAGGTGTTCAATTTTCTTCGAAATCGCGAAGGCAAGCTTGAAGGAGTCGTGATTTCCGGAGGAGAACCGTTGTTGCAGAAGGATTTACTTGATTTTATAAGAAAAATCAGGCGCATGGATTTCTCCGTCAAACTGGATACCAATGGATCACTTCCCAACGCGCTCGAAGATCTTATACGCGAGAATGTTTTGGATTTTATTGCGATGGATTTGAAGCACGTATTTTCGCACTATGATGAAGCGTGTGGCGTGAAAGTGCCAACAAAAGACATTCAACGGTCGGTTAATTTATTGAAAGAGAGCGGCTTGCCCTACGAATTGCGCATGACCGTTGTTCCTTCCGTGCATCACCTTGATGGAATTGTCGAATCGCTGCGTGAAATGATTGTTGGAGTACCGCGTTTTGTCGTCCAAAATTTTGTCCCAAATTCCGCCGCCGATCCGCACCTGCGTCAATTGCATCCTTTTGCCTTGAAAGATCTTGAAGATATGAGAGCTGCGCTAAAATCATTTGTTGGGGAATGTATTATTCGCTGAAATTTCCAAATACCGAAAAAAGTGGAAATTTTTTTGCAAAAAAATGTTGACAGCATGCAAATTTCACCTTCCATGCGGCGTTGGCTATGAAAATCGCTTCGTCGCTTAGCTCTTTGAAATCGCGTCACCCGGCCTGCAAGGTTGTCCGGCGGAAGGGGCGCATCTATGTCATTAACAAGCTCGCGCCGCGCTTCAAGGCTCGGCAACGCTAGGAGAATCGCAATGAAGAAGGGAAAACATCCGGAGTCGCGGCCAGTATGCTTCGTAGACGTGTCTAGTGGGAAAAAATTTCTCACGGAGTCCACCATGCGCCCCAAGGAGAAGCAAGTAATTGATGGTGTTGAGTATGGCATTGTCCCTTGCGATGTCACTTCGGACTCCCATCCAGCATATACGGGCATAAAGCGCTTCGTGGATACGGCAGGCCGCGTGGAGAAGTTTAAAAAGCGCTTTTCTCGCAGTCGTGCGTAGGAATATTTTCTTCGGCGTTTGACTCAAAGGGATTCTTGGATTGGAGCGCGTCGTCTGGTGTTGGGTCACTTCTGTGTGATGTTCTGAAGTTTCGCAATGGGGTTAGTGCGTTGGGCGGTTGGTCACGATGGGGGGCATGGCCATGTGGCTGGGTGTGATTGGGTGTGATTGAGTCGGTTGCAAAAATTTAGAAAAGATCGCTCGGGAATGGCCACCGCTCGGGAATGGCCACAAAAGAAAATTTCGGCAGCTATGCGGAGTCAATAAGCGCGAGGAAAGTGTTTTCATGACGACTAAAATGCCAGCGGAATTTGCGGATTTCGTGGCAGTCGCAGCGCTCGATGAAAGGGCAGTCATCGTGGAAAATATGCTCTGGGAGCAGTTCCCGGAAATTGGTGGTTTCTTAACTCATACGTCACCGTTCCAATTGCTTGTAGCTGTTGTCTTGTCTGCTCGTTGTACGGATGCTCAGGTGAATCGAGTCACGCCGCAGCTTTTTGCCGTAGCTCCAACGGCGCAACAACTTGCGCAAATTTCTCAGGGGGAGCTCGAAAAAATAATTCATGGCGTCGGATTTTTCCGCCAGAAGGCTCGGGCACTCATCGGCTTGTCACAGCGCATTTATCGAGATTTTGCTGGCGCGGTTCCAATGAACTTTGAAGATTTGGAAACTCTTCCGGGAGTAGGACATAAATCCGCATCTGTTGTCATAGGGCAGTGTACGAGTACACCGACATTCCCCGTGGATACGCACGTGTGGAGACTGGCCCGGCGCTGGGGCTTGTCGATGGGGAAAACCGTAGAGTTAGTAGAGAAGGACTTAAAAACAATATTCCCATCTGAAAAATGGATGGGCCTGCATCTCCGCATGATTGTGTACGGAAGAAGTAACTGTACGGCAAGAGGATGTGATGGAACCCGCTGCCAAATCTGTCAACGCATTCGCGGCGGAAAGCTCGACGCATAGGAGCTGGAAAAGTGCTTGGAGGGCAACATTTTGGTCAATGCGCGCACACGAGATAGTCTGCTGTGAAAAATATCCTCCTTTTTTCTTGACTCCCCAGCGTTAGGATGTGCAGATTTTGGCACGCTCGGGTGGTGAAATTGGCAGACACGCTGTCTTCAGGCGGCAGTGCCGTAAGGCGTAAGGGTTCGAATCCCTTCCCGAGCACCAGAGATCCGCTAAGAACGTCAGTGAAAATCCACATTTTGCGGAGGTGCATGGAGGGGTATTTTTTACGCGAATTATGATCACACTGGAAGCACATTGGGTTGCATTGAATAACGTTACAAAATCTTAAAAAAACTTAAAAAATTACACCCAAAAACGGATTGCGGCGACCTCGAAAAATGTCTATGAGAGTTTGCGCGAAATGGCTATGAAACTGGAAATTTTTAGCTGAGGATTCTTGAAAATTTCTCGAAAAAAGTTCTTGCGTTTTGCTAGTACTCGTTTGAGAGTGCGCTAAGCCGTCGATGGGCGATGGCGGAAAGCTATGTTGTATCCAAAGCGTGGAAAATGTTTCTGCCGCACGGAGATAGTCCTATGAGTATGCCAACAGCGAAAGAGTTGTTTGACGCGCGAGTCCATGTGGGACACCAGTTGCGTCGTTGGAATCCGAAATTTCGGCCGTTTGTCTATGACCATCGGCAGGGGATTTCTATCATCGACCTGGAGAGGACTTTGGAGCAGTTGCAGAAAGCGTGCCAATTCGCAGAACATCTGGTATCGGGCGGGCAGGAAATTTGGTTCCTAGGGACGAAACCGCAAGCTCGCGAGGTTGTTCGTGAGGCTGCCGAGGGAGTGCATATGCCGTTTTGCGTCGTTCGATGGCTCGGGGGAACTTTAACGAATTTCTCCACAATTAATTGCGGATTGCAAAAATATCGTCAGTTCTTGCACATGGAGGAGAAGGGGGACATCGATCGTATGCCCAATAAGGAAGCGGCGTCCCTGCGGAGAAAGATGGTGCGCATGCGGAATAATTTTGAGGGCCTCATGGACGTCGAAGGTCCGCCAGCCGCGCTCTATGTCGTTGATGCTAATTATGAAGACATTGCTGTTCGCGAGGCGAATCGCATGGGAATCCCCGTGATTGCCATTGTCGACAGCAACAGCGATCCGTCACGCATCAACTTCCCAATCCCCGGTAACGATGACTCACTCCGCTCCGTCGCCGTAATTACAAGCACACTCGCAGGAGCCATCAGCCGCGGCAAAGAGGGGCGCGAACTGCGTCTGGCGAGTCAAACTTCATCGCTCATAAAACGAGAAAGCATTGAACTTGCCGCAGAAATTACTTTGTCCGCAGACGTTAGCGCAGTAGTAGATAACATGAAAGAAAACGAAGAATTCGCATCAAGCCAGAAATTGGGAGATTAGAAATGAGTGCAAACGCAAGTGCAAAATTGGTTGGAGAGCTCAGGGAACGCACCGGGGCCGGGCTCATGGACTGCAAAAAGGCGCTGGAAGAATGCGGCAGTGACATTGAGAAAGCGGTCATCGTTCTGAAAAAAAAAGGCATTGCTAGTGCTGATAAAAAAGCGCAACGGCAAGCGGCAGAGGGTCTCGTCACATCTTATATTCATACCGGAGGGCGTATCGGTGTCTTGTTGCAGCTCAATTGTGAAACGGATTTCGTGGCAAAAAATGATCAATTCATCGCCCTTGCCCACGACATTTGCATGCACATTGCCGCATTTTCTCCGCAATATGTTTGCAAAGAGGACGTGCCCGCCGAAGTGATCGCCAGAGAAAAGGAAATCGCAGAGAGTCAGGTAGTTGGAAAGCCGCCGAATGCCGTTAACGCAATTGTGGAAGGGAAATTGGCTAAGTACTGTGCCGGAATTTGTCTTCTCGAGCAACCGTTTGTGAAAAATCCAGATATTAGCGTTGGTGATCTCATTAAGGAGCACATTGCGAAGATTGGCGAAAACATTCGCGTGGTGCGCTTTACACGTTTTCAAGTGGGTGCCTAATGGTCCTGTTGGCTGCAATAAATTTGGTCTATGGCGACGATGAATTTTCCGTCAGCCGGTGCGCCGAACAACTTGCAGCTGAAGCACTTTCAAGAAATTCGCAGTGGCAAGTTGAGTGCTTTGATGGCCGCCTATCTTGCGTCGAGGATTTCCAAAAATTCAACGATGAGTTTGAAAACGCGCTGGCCACTCGGCCGCTTTTTGCTCCGGAAAAGATTTTTCACATAAAATTTTGCACGTTTCTTTCTAAGATCCCTCTTGCTTGCGGCGAGACCCTGCAGAGGACTTTGCAACTCATTGGGCGTGCGCAGGAACTATCGCTTACTGTCATTGTCGCAGCTTCTCCCATCGATCGCCGCCTGAATTCCTTCAAAGTGTTGTCAAAAATTGCGCAGCGCAGTTGCGAAGTGACGAATTGCAGTTCATCGGCGGCGGAAAATGTTTTTGCTGAGGATGTTGTGCGTCTAAGTTTGCGATTTTCCAGGGAAGTGCGCGATTATTTTTTGGGAAAAGTTGGGGATGATGCACGCCATGTGGCCAGTGAATTGGAAAAGTTGAAAGTATTTTTAGGAACGGGGAAAATGGTCCGTCGTGAAGATGTGCAACATCTTACCGTCGAAGGAGTTAGCGAAAACTTTTTCGAACCCATTGAAGCATTTTATCACTGCGATGCTGCTGCCTATGCCACTGCGTTGGAGCGATTTTTTGAAGGACGAGGCGAACCGCGTGCCCTACTTGCGGCATTTATGAATCGCAATCGGTTGTTGTTGCAAATAAAGGCGATACAAATGTCGGGACACTCTCGGATTCTGGACCCTGACGATGATTCCGACTCGCACAGGGGAGAGAAAGACCCATGCAGCATTCTCGACCAGAATCCATACTATTTGAAAAGATTACGGCGGATAGTAGATCGTTTTCTCCTGGAGGAACTTACAAATCTCCAGGTGAAATTTATTGAACTTTTCACAGACATCGTCCGCAATTTTCGATTCGTTACACCGCAGTGGCTACGCGGAAAATTCCTGAGTTTGCTGTAATTTTCAGCTAAGACTTTGCCAGAAATAAAAATTGTGTAGGCGGAGTTTGCATATCATCCGTTGACGTAAAAAAAATTAGCTTTTGCGAAAAGTTCACTTGACAAAATAAATCTATAGCCACAGAAAAACGGCCATAGGTGACTTGTGGGAAGCTTTTACGACAATGTCGGCGGAACTTTCGCTTTGGTTATGGTTTTTGGCGCAATGCGGAGTTAGGCATATGGACGTTGGGCCACGGAGATATGTGCAATTAAATTCTAATAATACTGATCAAATGAGGCAAGTTTATGTGTGCGGCACAGAAATCAGCTGATGGTACACCGGAACCGCGTAAACCTCCGCCAATTGCTCCCCTTGATGGACATCGCGAACATTTGCGTATCCGCTTTGACCGGTGTGGATTAGACGGTTTTCTGCCCCATGAAATAATTGAACTTTTGCTTACTTTTTGTATCCCACGCCGCGATGTGAAATTGCAGGCCAAGGAGTTGCTGCGTCGCTTCGAATCCCTGCACGGAATACTCAACGCCGACAAAGCTGCCCTGCGTGAAGTTGACGGCATCGGTCCGGGAGTTGCGCAATTTTTGCATCTAATTCGCGAAACGACAATTCTCTATCTGCGGCAAACGGTTTTGCCAGACAGTAAACAGGGCCTTGGCAGTTTGGGGAAATTGTGCAGGTATTGGCTCACACGGTTGAATGGTGAACGTTGTGAATGCTTGGAGATAGCGTACTTAGATGGGAAGTTTCATCCGATTCCAGACGGCCTTCAGCGGTTGGATAGCGGAAATTGGAATTCGGTTTCGCTGTTGCCGCGCAAAATTATAAGGAGCTCATTGCTGTGCAATTGTGCTGCCATCGCCCTCTGTCACAATCATCCTACTGGGAATCCACTTCCATCGCAACAAGACGAACACATAACCTACATTTTACGACAAAACTTACAAATCTCCGGCGTTTGCCTGGTGGATCATTTCATCGTGGCAAATGGCCAAGTGTTTTCCATTCTGGAACATCGAATAGTCCTGCCCTAAGGCGAGATTTCCCAAAAGGCCACGGCACAGATGCAGCAGGAACGAGCATAGGAGAGTCGAAATTTTTCGCCGATGTTTCCTTGACACATTTCACCGCATCGGCAATTCCGTTTGATGGCTTTCGTAGTTCAAAGGATAGAACCACGGTTTCCTAAACCGTTAATCCCGGTTCGAGTCCGGGCGGAGGCGCCAGCAAAAAACTATGGACAGTCACGTTCATTTGGATTATTTCCCTGAGGAGCAGCGCGATGCGGTGATTCGCCGCGCCTGGGATGTTGGCCTGCGAGCACTTCTAACGGTGGCCGTTTCGCTGGAAAGGGTGCGTACGTTGCGCGGACTTGCCGAACAGTTCCCGTCTAAAGTGTTCTACTCCGTGGGTTTGCATCCGACGGAATTGGGAGATACTTCCTTGGAAATATTTCTGGAAAATTTGCACAGAGAGTTATCTGTGAGTGGGTTGCGTCCAGTTGCCGTCGGCGAAACGGGATTGGACTATGCCGCGCTACCGAAAGAGGTATCACTGGCACGGGAAATGGTCGCACGGCAAAAAAAATTTTTCCAGGCACAGGCAGAAGCGGCCAAAAGTGCCCATTTGCCACTAATTATTCATTGCCGAGACGTGGAAGGCAAAATGCTCGCATGGAATGATGTGAACGAAATCTTAAATGCCGTTAAAATCCCAAAAGAAAAAATTCTCATTCACTGTTTTTCCTATGGGCCCGAGGAATTGCGCGATTGGCAAAAAAGTGGCGGCTGGGTGTCATTTTCCGGATTGTTGACGCGCGCACGGGCCTCCTGGGTGCACGAAGCGTTGTGCCGTGCGGATTTATCACACGTTCTCTTTGAGACAGATGCACCATTTTTGCTGCCGGAACCGCTGCGATCGAAAAATCCGAAAATGGAAAATGAGCCGGCCAATGTGATTCATGTGTTTAATTTTGCAGCGAAATTGCTTGGGAAAACGGCACTGGAGGTTGCGGAACTGAGTTTGTGCAATGGTTGCACGCTGTTTAAGTTGGAGGTAACAGCTTGAGTTCCTGGATGTTGCACTATGCATGGCGCCAACTTTTCCCGCGCGGTGGTGGTTTGTTTTTTCCATTGGCAACGCTGGGAGTGGCTATGGGAGTAGCTGTGCTGGTGACAGTTCTGAGTATTATGGACGGTTTCCAGGACGAAATTCGCCGGCGCTTGCTGCTTTTTCACGGAGAGGTGGCCGTGTTGACCAATGGTCCGTCGCTGCGGGAGGTGGATGCGGTGCGGAATGCGCTTGAGGCCGTTGAGGGGGTGGTCGCGGCTATCCCTTTCTACGAGACGTTCTTACTACTGGAACACGGAGGAAATTACGCATTTCCACTGGCCGTCGGGTTGGAGGAGGAGTGGACGGACGTCGCCGATTGGGCGGATGGTGCGGTGTCTCTTGGCGGGGATGTTGCTGAACAACTCATTGCAAGTGAAGGAGATGAATTACTTGCTCTTTCTCCAGCACAGGTGCTCAGCAATCTCGAGGGCGAAGAAAAAATTTTGCCGACGACTTTGCGAGTTGTGTCTGTGCCGTTGGCACGGAGGGATGGCTCGGACAGCCAGCGAGTTTTTTTGCCCATGGAAACGTTGTCTGCGCTTTGCCTGGAAGCCGGCACGGTGAGTGGCTTTGAGTTGCGCCTTTGCCGGGGGATGGATGCGGACGCGGTTGCGAAAAATTTGCGGGAACATGTTCTCGGTCCTGGTCTTCGTGCCATAACCTGGCGAGAGGCAAATCGTTCGTTGCTGTCTGCGTTGGCATTGGAACGGGCGGCCATGTTTTTTTCAATGGCATTTATCGTTGCCGTCGCCGCCTTTGCGATGGGGAGTTTTTTGTCGGCGCATACGGCTCGAAAAACGAAGGAAATGGGTCTTCTAGTCGCATTGGGCTGCACGCGCGTGCGCGTCGCCATCTGCTTTTTTCTCCAGAGCACCATTGTGGGACTTTGCGGAATTTTTGCTGGATTGGCTCTGGGAGCGACATTGCTCTTCTTTCGCGATCCAATTTTACGTCTTGTTATCGGAGTTTTTGGCCGCGAAGAACGCATTTTCGACTATTACAATTTCACCCAACTACCTATGGCCCTGCATGTTGGGGAAATTTTCAAAATCGTTGCATTCGCTCTGCTAACAGCCATCGCGGCTGGACTTTTGCCGGTTTTCCGCGTCCTTCGCCTCGATGCGTCCACTGCTCTGCGCCGGGAAAATTGATATGTTACTGCAATTTCAAAATGTGTCATTGCGCTATCCATCTCCAGCGGAAGATGTTACTGTTTTTAATGGAATCAATTTTTCACTAAATGCCGGTGAGAGTTGCGCCATCATGGGTCAATCCGGCTGCGGAAAAACTTCTTTTTTGCATCTCGCTGGGGGGCTCCTAAGTCCCTCGGCTGGAGAAATTTCTTGGAGTGAGCACGGATCGGACCGCGTGAAAAACGGAAAGGAATTGCAGCGAGGAAAGTGGTTTGGCTTTGTGCTGCAACAACCTACACTTATGGATAGCATGAATGTTTTCGAAAATGTTCTCTTCCCTTGGCGGGTGGTCGGAGATGGTCTCTCGCTCGCCGCGGCGAAAGGACGTGCCGAGGAACTCCTAGAGGCGGTTGGTTTGCTGGCTCGTCGCGATGCTACACCTTCGCAGTTGTCCGGCGGTGAGTGCCAACGAATTGCCATTGCGAGGGCTCTTCTGATGCGACCGCGCATCGTGATCGCCGACGAACCAACGGGAAACCTCGATTTTAAAAATGCCAATGCCGTTGCCGAATTACTTTTCTCTCTCTGCCGCAATGGCAAATCTTCGCTGCTCCTCGCCACGCACAGCAGAGAACTTGCACAACACGCAGACCGCAGTGCTGTCATCGAAAACGGAAAATTCACCTAACGGCATGGATTTTGTGGAAAATTTAAGAAATTTAAAAAAAAATTTTTTCTATTGCATATCATTCGCAGAGATTCTAGCATGCGGGCCGCAGGGGGATAAAATGGAAAGTAAACGTATCGCTGGATCCGTCTCGCCGAGGCAGAATTCCGAAAAAAAATTACTACCTGGAGAAGATATTGCGGGGCCGCAAGTACCTGGAGCGACGATGCCGATTCCGCAGGCTGTTACCAATGGTGGGCCTCCATCGGCCAGACAGGTTTTGGGAATCGATGGGCCGAATTTGCGAAATACGGGAAAGGTGCCTGTCAGCAGCCAGCCGGCAGCAGGTTTTAATCCATTCGATCCGAATGGGCAGTCTCTGTTCATCCTGCCAAGAAGTCAAGGAGTGGCTTCGGACGCATCGAGCAATCCGTCGTCGCCCGCTAGTCAGGCAATCGTACAGGTTCCAAGAAAGTTGGCGGATGAAAATCAGGCGGGTAAACAGCTCCAGGGGGGAAAAAATGATCCGACCAGTCCGAATACGCCACAGGCGGATCAGCAAATTACTTCCCACGCGGAACTGCAACCGGTGAGCAATCGACCGAACGTCTCTGAATTCAGTGGTGTACAAGGTCTTGCATAGATATTACGGCTCCGTTTTATGTCCCATTGTTTCGAGTTCGAGCAGCACGGGTGCATGGTCGGAGCCGCCAATTTTAGGTAGAATTTCACAGCTGCGGACCTGTTTCATGAGACGCGAAGACGCGAGAAAGTAGTCGATTCTCCAGCCGATGTTTCTTTGCCTCGCGCCGGATCTATAAGACCACCAACTATATGCACCGGTCAATGAGGGATGAAAATGCCTAAAAACATCCACAAAACCAGCGCGCAAGTGTCCGTCGAATCCTTCGCGCTCTTCGTCCGTATACCCGGCATAGCCGCGGTTGGCATCCGGGTAGGCTAGATCGATTGGTTTGTGAGCCACATTCAAATCTCCGCAGACAATGAGTGGTTTTTTTTCATCCAAAGAAAGGAGCATGGCGCGAAATTCCGGATCCCATAAATTTTTGCGCAAAGGCAACCTAGCCAATGTTCCCTGGGCATTTGGAGTGTATACATTGACGAGATAAAATTCCTTAAAATCGGCCGCGATGATCCTGCCCTCCGCTGGGATCAAGAGCGATTCCGGAGCCGTTTGACAATCAATTGCGAGCGGACGAATTCGCGAAAACATCGCCGTCCCTGAATATCCGCGACGAACGGCACCATTAAATGTGCGGAATTCGTAGGGAAGGCAGCTTAAATCCGGTACGGACGCATTATCCACCTTCGTCTCCTGCAGGCAGAGAATATCCGCGTTAACTTCCTCAACAAAAGAAATTAGTGTCTTTGAGAGAATCGATCTCAAACCATTGACATTCCAGGTAACAATGCGCACCGCCGCTGTTCGTAGGCCGAAACAGCTCCATGTCAATGCAAAATTTCCATGACCGGCAACGTCGAGATAAAGTTAGTCCTAGGAGCCGATTGCAGATTCAACTGCATGCAAAATTGCGTCCGTTTTACCGCCCTTGCCATTTTCCGCACAAACAAAAAATTTCAACGTTGAAAAAATCGGCCGGCACGCATTTTCATCTTCCGCATTGCAGATGAGAGAAATTGTGGGAATTCCCAATGCATTCGCCATGTGCAACCCGGAGCAGTTTAAACCCACAGCGACGGCGCAATCTTCGAGCAACTGCGAAAGGCGCATGGTTGAAGTCAGTCCCACAAAATTTTCCACGCGATTTTGCGGTAAATTGCGACAAGCGTCCAAGGAAAACTTCCTGGCGGCACACGTGCCAAAAAGCAGCACTTTTCTCCGCTGATAACGTTCTAAAAGTGTGCGAGTCAGAACATTCCATTCTTCTGGCGGGTAGTAATTTTTGCATTCACTCTGCGCACTTAGAAAAATCGCGATGGACCGACCTTGCGAAGGATTCGGCAATGTACGAAGAGGTTCGAGGGAAAGTTCGGAGGGGAGACCAAACGGCTCCAGTGCTCTCTGCCAGCGCATTGCATCTGACAATTTTTCTTGACGCGAATTCCGCAATCGATGGGTGAGCAATAGGGACCTCAGCGGGCATTGCCAGCGGGAAAGGCCGATGCGTATGGGTGATCGCAGTAAAAATGCCTCCCAGGCGGCGCAAAACGTGCTAGGAAATATGAGGTGCATATCTGGTTCGCCGTAGCGCAGGTGCAAAAATCGCAGAAAATAAAAAAATTTGTGTTCCGGCAGCGGCCGCACCGTATCAGCCAACCCCAGCGATGCCAGCCATTCCGCATGTTCCAATTGGCAGAGCAGCGTAATGTGTAAATCAGCACGGCCCAAACGGATAGACCGCACAATAGGCAGCACTGCCACGGTGTCGGCAAGATGCGTTGGCAAACGAATGAACAATTTTGTCTCCCGGGGAAGTGTCGCCTTTTCTGTCCGATGTTCTTGATCTGCAAGATTATTCTTCCGAGAATGCAGAGAAAACCACTGCTTTTGCGGGCGCTTCCACCGATTGTGTGCCCAAAGCCAATTATCGCGAAAATTCACGTCGTCGCGCAATTTTTCTTCCAACCAGCCATTCATTTGCTCCAAAATATTCTGCGCCGTGCAGGGCATTTTTTCAACCGAGAGCGTGGCGCGCCAAAAATCTGTCCGTTTCACTGTCGCAATAAAAACTTCTGCGGGGGCATTTTTCAATAGAAATTGCGGCAAGGCCGTTGTTGCTGCAACACGTCCACAGAGAAGGGTTTGTACGCCGGACGCACCGGCACTTTGGTCAAACAGAAGACCGACACAGCCGCCACCGCGAAGAATGCGGATGGAATGGAATAGGCCGCTCTTGCGCGGGAGTAGACGGGTTCCAAAGCGCTCCCTTGTTCGCCGAATAAATTGTTCTAAACCTTTACTACGAAAAGGCCTATACAAAATATGCACGTGCGACCACTCCGGTGGGACGTCCCAAAAAAATGGCAGAATCGTCAGCGCCTCCGTCAGCGTTTGGTGCGGAATCAAAAGTATTTGCGGGTCAATGGAATGAACGATGGATCCCCAGGGACCTTCGGCTGTAAAATGCCTCCGCAGACGTTCCTTCGAAAAGTACGGCAAGGCGAGGGAAAATAAACCCATCTCCATGAGACGGTCCGCACTCCGACGACCGATGCGGCGCCGTTCCATTTCATCAAGGTGCGGATAGACGTGGCGCAAATTGCTGAGCAAAATTCGACGCCTCCGCAACGAAACATGGAAAAATAATCCACCCAATCTGCGGCAGAGAAATTGCACGACTCCCTCGGGAAGAATGGCCAAAAATCGACCCATCGCGGAAAAGCAAAATGTAAACATACTGCCAAATGGCAGCATGAAACGTCATAAACTGCAACGCATTTCGAAAAATTTTCATAATTGATCCGTCGACTCACTGAGATTTTTTTAGCGCTGAGCTCAGCACAACAAATTTAAAGGGAAGGTCATAGGCGTCCTAATGACTGCTTCAAAAATCAACCGGCTGGAAAATTTTTTACAAAATTTTAAATTCCACTTGCCCTTTGAGTGAATTCGTCGTAAAATATCTTGTTATGTTGCTTGGAATTCCTATTCGGGATCCATCGAAGCGCGTAGTCGCACCCGAAGTGCCAGGGAGACCGACCGTGGAGGAAATTGATGCCCAGAATTATGACGCGCGGTTACTGGACGTTGTCACGCTTTTGGACGCCGCAAAAATGGATGGGGATGGGAATTTATACCTTCACAAAGAACAATGGGCGCAAATTTTAATGATGTGCGACATTGATCCAGATACAGCGAGGAGGATAGTTTCGCATGTTTCCCTAAGCATAGGGGTTGCCCAAAATGCTATGTTTGTTATTGGATTGCTAGTGCCTAGTGTGGCAGCGGCAAATAAATTTGTCAGTACAATAATGCATATTGCAAACGTGATTACCGCTTATTTAAATCCTCGATTAGTGTTTGAAGCAACCGGGTATTTCCCTCATCCAGTGCCAATAAAAAAAATGGATGAAATATACGGGCAATATGAGCTTTTAGTTCAACAACAGAGAATTGAAAAAGCAGCTCTTCTCCTATCGGCATTGGAAGCAAATATGCCGCATGTACTGCAAGGTAAAACCATTATTCAACGCCAAGACTTTGCAATGTATTTCGATAATGAACTGTACATATACATCAAAATGGAGAACCTCGACGATCGTTTGGAATTTGCAAATGGTGTCAGTAGCATGATAGTTCCTATGATTCCTAATGAATTGCGCATAAGAAAACTATCCTTAGCGCTCATGCCACTCTTTCGACGCGCTAGCCAGGATCAGGTGCCGATCGTATTGGTAGGTGCGGGGGCAAACGGATCGGTCGCACAGTTTTTTTCTCTTAAGTTCGGCTATCATGGCATTACCTTCAATTCCTATGGCACAAGCCCTGCGGAACAGAAATACCTTTCGCCGAAACGCATATCGCAAAATGCGTCATTGTTGTGTAATTTAGAATGGGGTCCCGACAAAACGCCTATGCAGAAAGCTTATGAGTTGGCGGCGGTTCCATTGGCACTGGCTGGCTATATGTCGTGGACAGTTTTTGGCAACCGCTTCGAGGTTGGCGGTGCAATTCCGCATGACGTGGCGATGGACGGCACGAATACAAAAAGAATATTTACAGCAAGTGTACTGGCTGAAATTCTTGCAGCGAAGGAAAAAGCTTGGAATCCTCCCCTGTGTGAGCGTACAGATCCGAAGGACGATTAGGCAAGGGCAATCCAAGCAATAAGGGCGTTACGGCTGGTAAATTCTCATTGGAACGTATCTTTTACTAATGTCTATGCCCGTACGGCCAAGCGCAGTAATTGGCCGCGCAATAACAGCAACGTTAAGGCAGGCAGCTATACCAACATTCGCATAAAATTTCAAAAGTCGGCCTTGACATTCGGCGTCTTCTACCATATGCGCTACGCCATGGGAAAGATAGAAGCTGCAAAACCGTTGGCCGTGAACAAACAGCAGGTCGAGAGGGATCGGGACAATCCACCACCGAGAGTGTTTGATGCTGCGATGCAACAACAACTAGTGGCTGCTGTATCGCAGCAAGTCGCGGCAATGAGTACAGCTATTGGTACGAATCGCAGGCAAGGAGGTATCTTCGGAATGGACCTCTGGACCTCCTGGTTAATGGTCGTGTTAGGGACCGGTTTAATAGGCTTTTTAATAGGCTTTTCAATAAAACCGCTGATCCAGAGTCTCTCCTAGCAGTATGAGAGACAACATTTGGATGTCGTCGCCATGGATGAAACCCATCATATTATCGGTCGAGATGGTGTTAATTTTTTTGTGCGGGATTATTTTCTTATGCTGTGCAGAATGCCCAGGCGCTAACTTGATGGCAAAGTCACGGCCACCATCGCAAATATTTCCGAAAAAGTTAACAACGAGACCGGGTGAGGCTTTACAGGGAGATCTTGGAAGAACTGCCCGCTAATTTTTCGTGAAATTCTACGACACGACTATCGACCTTGACGTCGGATGGCCGCAGCGGCGCGGTGAGATAGATGGATTCCAGCGTGCGCGCACGACTCAATGCCACGTAGAGCTGTCCACAGGCAAAAAAACGCCTATCATTTTGCACAACAATGGAGTCACAAGTTTTTCCCTGCGTTTTGTGCACAGTGAGCGCGTAGCCGAGCCGCAGGGGGATCTGCCGGTAGGTCCCCGTTGTGGCATATTCTTTGCTGTCGGGAATGAGGTGTGACCATTCGTGCACGCCGACTGAAAGAATCCTATTTTGCTGGCTACGCAACATGACGTCGACGCTATCTTTATGCAGGCGAATCACTTTGCCGCCTGTGCCGTTGACCCATTCATTTCCCGTTGCATTGCAGGTAAATATTATCGACGCACCTTCTTTCAATTCCAGCACTTCGGGACTTGGCAAATCGTCGCCATTAATTGCTTCGAATGTGCCTGTTTTTTTCCCCACGTAGCAATGAATAGCCCCCGGCAAGGCTTCCAGTTCCTCGCGATTTTTCCTCTCCGCCGACTCTCTGTACGGCGTGACGACGAGCGCTTCCTTCGGTGGCGGATCCGATCCGATGACGCGACTGTTCAGTTTTTCGATGATTCCGCGGTCGATTTTGCCTTCGCCAATTTTTGTCAATATGTCCCAAAATTCAACGGATTGCTGGCGGAACATTTTTGTGAGCTGGACCACGGAAAGAGTTTGCCCGCGCAGGCACTTGGCGTCGAAAAAATGTGGATTTTCGCTGCCATAGCGCGTGAGAAAAAATTCCCCTTCTTCGCGGCGGACAATGGGAGGGAGTTGGTGGAAGTCGCCCACGAGGAGCAGGCAGATGCCGCCGAAAAAATCATCGCGCTTGCGCGCGCGCCGAGCCAGTGATTCCATGAGATCAAAGAGGTCCGGTCGCACCATGGAAATTTCGTCGATGACGAGATAATCGACATTTTTTAGCGCCCGCTCCGTCCTCTTGCGGAGGGTAAAGTGATCGAAATCGAAGTAGCCATCCTTGACCGGAGGGACTTGGAAAAGTGAATGGATTGTTACGGCTCCGGTGCCAACATTCATCGAAGCCATCCCGGTGGGCGCGACAACAGCGATGCGTCCCGGTAATGTAAATCGCACATGTCGAATGAACTCCGACTTTCCCGTTCCCGCTGCGCCGACAAGAAGAACGCTGCGCCCCATGAGCAATTCGGCGTAGGCTCGCTCCTGCTCCTCTGTCATTTTGAAGTGTTTGTTCATCGTGAATTGGCCGATTTCTGTAGCAAAGTTTGGCGCATGGTTGCGGTTACATTGTTTACAATAAGTGAGTTAACGCGTTTTTGCCGCTGTGAAAGATCCGCCGCCCTCCCAGCCACTCGGCCGGGCCCATGGCAATTGGCTATCATCGGGATTGCGCTCGCTGCAACCGCTCCCTAGGAACTGCGCCGCTCCAACGAGTAAATAGATTATGCAAACAATTCTTCGCCTCATCTCTCACTCTTCCTAGGCATTCATTCGTAAAAAATCAAGCCATTTGCGCACATTTTCTACGGCATTGTTTTGGCCAATTTCTTGAGCCACTGTCTCGGCATCAACTTCTGCCGCTTTTTTCCCTATCTTTTTCAAAAATTTTTCTACTTCGCGAAGCAATTGCAGAGCCCGATCCGCCGCTTTTTTCCCTGCCTCAACGCCCGGTTGATCGTAGGCATTCACGCCGATAAATTCCGCATAGAGACCGACAGCCCGCTCATACAATGCCACAAGCATTCCCAGGGAAAATGCATCTACTTGACGCAGAGTGATTGTCAGCGATTGCCGATTTTCCGCGGCCAGTGCTTCCCGCGTGCCCAGAAAAAATCCCTCCAGATATTCCGCCGCTGTCCGCAGACTCCCGTCTCGTTGAATATCTCCGTGGCGCAGCACTTCAATGAATGTGACAAAAAAATTACATAGACCGTCGCGCAACTGTTGAACGTAGGAATGCTGATCCGTCGAACCGCGATTGCCATATACGGTAAGTCCCTGACAAACAACGCGTCCCAGCCGATCATGGCGCTTCCCGAGAGATTCCATGACAAGTTGCTGCAGGTAGCGCGACAAATTCTGCAAACGGTCCGCGTAGGGGAGAATGACCATGGCATGCGCACCAATTCCGTGCGTGGCAAAGTGCCAGGAAAGAGCGAGTTGTACGGCGGGATTGCGTGTTTTTGCCCGGGTCAAACGGTCCATCGTCGCTGCTCCGCCGAGAAACTGATCTATGTCAATGCCGCTCAACGCCGCTGGCAGCAAGCCAACTGCGGAGGTAACACTGGTCCGCCCACCAACCCAATCCCACATCGGAAACCGCTGCAACCAACTCTCGTCGCGGGCACGCTTGTCTAAAATACTTCCCGTGCAAGTGACGGCCACGGCCCGTTCCGCAAGTGCTAAATTTTTCGTACGCAACAACCATTCAACGGCCCGCAGTGCATTGTTTGGTTCTGGTGTGGAACCGGATTTCGACGTGACAATAATTAATGTGCGTTCCCAGTGATTTTCCAGCGTAGCAAACTCTCGCAAAAAGCCTTCCGGATCCGTGTTGTCCAAAAAATGTGCACGCAGCGGTGCCGACGCATCGGCCAGAGCACCGAGAAGCAGCTGCGTCCCCAAAGCCGAACCGCCAATGCCAACGCACAGCAAGTCCGTAAAGGGTCCCGAATCGGCAGCATATTTGCCATTAAGGACATCGGCAGCAAATATTTGCACATTTTTCTTCGTTTTTTCTATGTCCTTGCGCAACTC
Source organism: Puniceicoccales bacterium (assembly GCA_031281635.1). GTDB lineage: Bacteria > Verrucomicrobiota > Verrucomicrobiia > Opitutales > JAIRLM01 > JAITOA01. The sequence goes on from JAITFC010000101.1 coordinate 26,871, forward strand.
AACTGTTGGCGCCAGATGCGGCGCTCGCAGCCAATAGTGCCCCACCATGCGACGTTCAGAGTCATTGGCCATGGCTCCGCCCTCCAGTTGCTCCATCGCAGCCAATGCACCGTCTACTGCACCGCACATTTTCTCAACATACTCCTGCGCCATGAATATATTGCGCGTGTCAATGCCGAAACCAATGTCCTCGAACCAAATCTGCCGTTCGTTAAAAGTCACAGATGCCACATAAACGTGAGCAAAATAACCGTCAATAATAATTTCAAACCAACCATAAAGCTTAACATCATTGTCACCTACCTTATATGGAGCCATCCAGAGATGGCTGGTAACCTCATATTACTTCACTTCCAGAAGCCGGAAACTGCGCAAGGTTATGGTGCGGGAGCGGCTCGTCTAGTTTTAGGCAATGCACGTGTGGACAATCAGCATGTCTCCGCGGCGGACTTGCGCTTGAGATTCAACACAAAGCCGGATGAAAAGAAAAAAATACTTTGGGCCTTTTACGGGTTAAACAGATGGCCGTGTTTCTTCATGAGAATTCTTAGTTGGTTTGGATGGAGAGTCGACGCGGTGCGGCGAGCCATCGAAAGGCTACAAGAACAACCACCAGTGGAAGGAGCACCACCGGCAGTTGCAGTTGCACCACTACCGGCATCGTCCGCCAGGACCAGAAATTGGGGAATAGTTACCGCCCGCCCCGCGGCAGATGGGGGACTGCTGATTCAATGTGGGGGAGATTCCATCACATGCCGCGATTTAGCCTCTCTCGAAGTCATGGCAGGCGTTCGAGAACTTCGATGGGAAGGACGCGAGCAAGAATTTCCACTAATATTGCTTGCAAAGTTTCCGAATCTTTTAAAACTTTATAACCCGCTGGTCCTCGGGGGACGTGGTGTTAGAAAAGTGTCTTTTGACGGCATTGCAGCTGCTTGCAAAAATCGAAGATTAAAGGTGATAATCGATCAAACTGGCAATTCGCTTAATCTTGGACCAATTAATTTGCGCAATCCGAATCTAAGCATTAAACTTATAGAGCAAACTGTTTGCGGATTCAAAATACCTGCTAGTAGTAATATGACATCTATAAAATTTTTCAGATGTCACTTACCACTCTTGTCGAAGGAAGATATTACCGCTACAGCGTATGAAGACATTTCCGGTTTAGTGATAAATGGTCATTTCCGATGTAAAGCAATGCCTTTATGCCAATTCTTCAATTGCCATAACATGCATGATTGTCATATCTCTATCGACGCAAGACAGTATAAAGGAGAACATTACGATTGTGACAAACTGGAAATTGTACCGTCTTACGAATCCGTCTATATTGCTGAAGGCATACCACTTTCAGACGGATCTAGTGATAGCGCTAGTGTAAAGGAAATACATTTACGTGGCAAAGTTCACTACGGCATTATTGTTAGTCACCCAACGCTCGAAAGTCTTATCTTAGATCATGCAATGGAATATCCCATAAACATAAAAAAATGTGCGAATGACATCACTGTAAGTGCTCAAGAACAAGGCGTTGCGCTTGTATTCCGTCAAAAATCTGGAATAAGAAAAGTAACAATAGGACGTGGTGTCTCGCGGTTATCCTTCATGTCTCCACTGGATGGTACGACCATCGCAATTGACGAAGAATTGGGGAAATGCCCCTGTCGTGACAAGTTAAAGATTCGCATATGTAATAGTCCTATCAGGAAAAATTTTATTTTATCTACTCCTGTTCCAATACAGTTATATATAAATGATCGTCTTATGCAATATGCGCAACATAAGCAGACCAAGGAATGGTGCACATTTCCCAGAGATGAAATGATCGCAGGAGATTATGAGCCTGGTCAATTGCCGCAAGATGACATACCCGTGCGCGTTTTCATCTCTCGATAGGACTTTTCCAGATTTAGGCAGCGAGTTTATTGGCAAGAGAATTAGCGGAGGACGAGGCGGCAGCCGCCGTCTTACGGGATCCTGTACCTGCCCTCCTGATGACACGTATGCACGCGGACGAAACCGAGACAAGGGCGCGGAGCATTAGCGTGGCAATGGCCGTACTTTGGGCTGGAAATTTTTTCCGGGATGCACTCGTCTTCCTTCATGGGGACGCGCATCGGAGTGGGGCTTGAGTTAGTTTCTGTCCAGGATTGCATTTTTCGTAAAAGCCTTGCAGTAACAAATTTACGCCGAGTACGTGCGCTGGCGAATATGGGTGGAGTGGCGCTGCGCAACCGATTCATTCACGTGGCCGGAACGAACGGAAAGGGTTCAACGTGCGCGTTCCTGGAGAGCGGATTGCGAGCGGCTGGCCTTAGGACTGGTCTCTACACTTCGCCACACCTCATTCGCTGGAATGAGCGCATTCGCATTTGCGGGAAATGCATTGGGGACGAAGACTTTGCCGAAATTCTCAATCGATGGGGCGCATGCGCATCCGCGGTTGCTGCGGCAGACGCGACACAGAAACCGAGTGGCTTTGAGGTGCTGACAGTCGCAGCCCTGGATTATTTTCATCGAACGGCAGTGGATGTGGCCATCATCGAGGCGGGCCTGGGCGGTCGATTAGATGCGACAAATATTATACAGCCAGATATTTGCGCCATTAGTACAATCGGAGAAGATCACGCCGATGTCCTCGGCGATGGCGAAGAGCGCATTAGCTGGGAAAAAGCGGGCATTTTGAAGCGTGGAGTTGCCGCCGTCGTGGGGAATGTTTCGAGGGTCTCACTTACCACGGTGCAAAAAGTGGCAAACTCAGTGGGAGCAAAGATTTTACGTCCGGACCCAATTGCCATTCCTCCGCTACAATTTCTCCGTGGATCGGAACAGGTAGAAAATTTTCAGCTAGCGGCCACCATTGCCCGCCGGTGGCTGGAAGATCGTGCACTTTTCAGCAATGAAATTTGGGAGAAATTTCTCGAAGGAGCGGCGCGAGCGCAGTGGCCAGGTCGCTGGGATTTGCGGGAAATTGATGGCCGCACGTGGATCTTTGATGGCACGCATAATGGCCACGGATTGATGACATTGCGAGAAAATTTGCGCCATTATTTCCCATCGCATTTCCCGCGGCTTTCCGTCGTCTGTGCCGCTCTCGGACAGCGGCGCGCTTCGGATATTTTACCGTTTTTGTCATCCGTTGCCTCCGAACTGTTTCTCGTTGAACTCAAAGAACCTCGCGCACTTTCCGGAGAAACATTGCGTAAATTCGTCCCCGCGCACTTTTTTCGGCCCGTCAACTTTCTTTCGGAAGGACAATTGGCCGAACTCCCCCATGTCGTTGACAGCGATTGCATTCTCGTATCTGGCTCCTTGCACCTGGTTGGGAAAACCATGGAATCTTTGAATGTGTGTCCGTTCTCGGAGTAAAATATAAAATTAAGTTCTTGAATTTTTCGGAGGGCATCGTTTCATCGGTCACATGGTAGGAATGCAAGTGATCGCAGACGCGGTGGCAGGGGGTGGAGGCGGCATGTCGCACCTGCTCATTTTTGGGCTTATTTTTTTGGGCATGTGGTTTCTCATGATTGCTCCTGGCCGCAAACGGCAAAAGCAACATCAACAAATGCTTAGCCAATTGCGTAGCGGCAATCGCATCCTACTGCTATCGGGGATTATCGGAAAAGTTACGCAGGTTTCCGGGGGGCACCTCAAGGTTGAAATTGCCAAAGGAGTGCGCATCGACGTGTTGCGGAGCGCCGTACAGCAATTATTGGAGGCTGAGTCTGCGGACACGGATGGAAACGCTACCGAAGGGGAGAAAAACGCCGAAGAAACTGCGGAACAGCCGGCTGCAACAACTAATTCCGCCCCGCGGCGTGGACGTGCGCGGCGTGATACCTCCAAAAAATCCGGCCGATAGCGTACGCGGAGTTCTCCCGAATGGAAAAAAAATTGCGACGAGATACAACCTGGCGGCTCGTCTTGTCCGTCATATTTTTTGTGTGGGCACTAGTGGAGCTATTCCCATTCGATGGAAGCAGTTGCACTTTGCGGCGAGGGTTGGATCTGCGCGGTGGTATTTCCGTTACGCTGGCCATTGATGAACATGCTTCGGCAGAAAATACGGCAGCAAGGCGTTTGCAACTGGAACAGGTCCAAGAAGTTATGCGTCGGCGCGTGGATGGTCTGGGCATCGCCGAACCGCTCATCCGCAGTCGCGGAGATTCGCAGGTGGAAGTGCAGTTGGCCGGCGTGTTCCAGCGGGATAATCCCAACTTGCTCGATTGCATCAAAAAACCGGCGAAGTTGGAGTTTCGCCTCATTCGACGGGAAGGGAATTCTACGCATCATGCTGCACCTCATGGTTATGAATGGATTTCACCCGCGGAAAAATTCAACGACTCCACCGACGGGCAGATTTTGGTAAAGCGCGTCCCCGAGCTGACGGGCAAAGATGTGAAGCGGGCCACGGCGGTTATGAATCAGTATGGCGGCTACGAAATTAGTTTGGAATTCGGCGATGAGGGGACAAGAAAATTTGCGCGTGTCACAGAAAATCATGTTGGAGAACCACTTGCCATTGTATTGGACGGAAAGCTCTATTCGGCACCAGTCATCCGCTCAGCCATCCGCGACGGCCGTGCATCCATTTCCGGCCGGTTCACCCAGCGGGAGGCGATGGAATTGGCCAATGTTCTGAACAATCCTTTGGAATTCGAATTGCATGTGGTGGAGGCACATGAGCTGGGTCCCACATTGGCAGAAGATGCCAGATCGGCTGCAATTATGGCAAGTGCTTGCGGTGCATTGTTCGTCGTTCTATTCATGGTTGGTTACTACGCACTTTCCGGTGCCGTTGCTGTCCTTTCGCTCCTTTGCAACGTGGTGATAATTCTCGGATTTCTTGCCATGTGCAACGCAACGATAACTTTACCAGGCATTGCCGCCCTCGTTCTGACCATTGGCATGGCCGTGGATTCTAATATTCTTATTTTTGCGCGCATTCGCGAAGAACTACGCATTGGAAAAACTTTACAACAAGCTCTCCCATGCGGATTTGCGAAAGCATTTTCCACAATATTGGACGCTAATTTGACTACCTTGCTTACGGCGGTTATCCTCACCACCTATGGGACCGGAAGTATTCGCGGATTTGGCATCGTCCTCGCCGTCGGCGTCGGCGTTACCCTCTTTTGCACGCTTATTTTCTGCCGCGGTCTCATGCAACTACTTGTGCACGGTTTTGGCGTGCATCACTTATTCCCCAACTATGCCCACGGTCGCCGTGTAACCCAGTACCCATTTTTGAGGCACGGGCGAAAATGCGCCGTTGCCGCCTTCGTTGTCGCAGTCATCGGAATCTTCGCCATTACCACGCGCGGCTCCTCGTTCTATGGCATTGACTTTACCGGTGGCGACGAGATGCTGCTGTCGTACGAGGGAAAGCCCCTATTGCGAGAACTTTACGCGTTGGGAAAAAGTGAAAAAATCGGCGACTTGCAGGCCTCATTCCAGCGTGCTTTCGGGAGCGATGCGGCGACATTGAAGGTGCAAGTTCCATCCGATCAAGGAGATAAATTTTTACAGGCCGCTGCCAACGCCTGGCCTAACTCACACTTGCAAGTACTGCAGCGCACGACAATTGGCGGTTCCGTCGGGGCGACGATCCGCTGGAATGCACTCGTTTCGTTGCTGCTTTCTCTCCTGGGGATCGTAATTTACGTCGCATTTCGCTTTGAAACCGGGTTTGCCGTCGGTGCTATCATTTCCACAATTCATGACGTGGTAGTTTCCGTAGGTCTATATGCGCTTCTGGGGTATAAGTTTAGCTCGCCGATGCTGGCGGCCGTTCTCATGATCGTCGGCTACTCCATCAATGATACAATCGTCATTTTCGACCGCATCCGCGAAGAGTTGCCCAAATGTCCACACCTTAATTTGGGACAAGTCATTGACCTGGCGATAAATCGCACGCTATCCCGCACGCTGCTCACAAGCGCTACCACATTTCTGGCGGCTATGGCACTGCAAATCTTCGGAGCCGGGGCCATGATTGACATCGCGCGTATTTTCACCATTGGCATTGTCGCTGGGACGTTTTCTTCCATTTACATCGCCGCGCCCATTTTCCATCTCTGGCACCGCGGCAACCGAGAAAAATTGGACAAAATTTGGAGAATTTCCACAGAAAACACTCGTTCGACCTAGTATCGATGCGAGGATTCAGTGCATCTCCTTGCAAAGCTCTGCCGACCTTCGGATGGCAATTTCGCAAAAAAAACGTTAAACGGGGAAAAAGTTTTGCGAATTTTTCCGGAAAAAAGATTCGCAGTGCAAGGGGATTGGTGTCATGTTAGAGCAGATGGCTTCTGGGAATTTGGGAGAGCAGCTTCAGGCGGCACGAAAGGCGAAGGATTTGACGTTGAAGCAGGTAGAGGAGGAGACAAAAATTCGCGTTGATTTTTTGGAAGCCTTCGAGCGCAACGAGTTCGACTTTGATTTGCCGGATATTTACCGTCGCGGTTTTTTGCGCACCTACGCGCAATTTCTCGGATTGGATGCGGGAAAGTTCATCAATAGAATTCCGGTTAGCAGGGAAAAGCATGCGGCGGAGACGAGCGGCCGTGAAAAGGGAGGAGAATCTGCAGAAGGTGATGGTGGAGAACAAGATCCGCTGCAAAGTTCCATCTTTGGACGCATGCGGGAGTGCCTGTCGCGGCTATGGAAGTTTTCTGCGGCAAAGGCGAAGGAGCGAAAATGGCAAGTGGGCGCTGTCGTCGTTGTCGTGTGCGTCCTTGCCTTTTTTCTGTGGCCGTCTTCCAAGAGCGATTTGGAGTGGGATGAATTGCTGAGCGGTGTGCCGACGGAGGTGCTATCCGTTGGAGAAAATCAGCCGAAAAAAATGACAATTCTTGCGACAAATTCTGTGAAGATTCTCGTGCGATCGAAGGGATCGCGGGCAAAAATTTTTTCCGGGACGGTCAATGCGGGTGAGAGCGAGGAATTTGAGTACAGCGGCGATGTGCAAATTTCCTTTTCCGATGGGAATGCGCTCAGCATCAAACGCGGCGATGGCAGTGTGTTGCGACCGAAAAAGCAGGGAGCCGGGTGGATGGAGATTGCCTATTGAACGGGCGCGGATCGGCAGGGTAGGCACGTGCGTCCGTCAGAGTTATTTGCGTCGCTGGGAAGTTTGGCTGCACTGGGCGAATTTTTTCGCGGCGATGTGGCACCCTGGCAGTGGGTTGCGGCCTTGGATGATATTTTTGTCCGAGGTGGGCCGCTTCTTGGTGCGGGATTTTCATGCATTGGCGATGGCATTTGGGTCCACGAAAGCGTGTCCATTGCGCAGACGGCTTCCATCATTGGGCCAGCGATCATCGGTGAAAATTGTCACATACGACACGGAGCGTACATTCGCGGACACGTCGTCCTAGGCAGTGGCTGTGTCGTTGGCAATTCCTGTGAAATCAAACATTCTCTGCTGCTTGATGGGGCGCAAGTTCCACATTTAAATTACGTTGGCGACTCCGTTCTCGGCAGAGGCAGTCATTTGGGTGCCGGCGCCGTGCTGTCCAATTTGCGGCTAGATGGAAGGCCGATCAAAATTCATTTGCCGACGGAGACGATTCAAACTGGGTGGCGAAAATTGGGTGCGATCCTGGGAGATGGAGCACAGGTAGGATGCAATGCGGTATTGCAGCCGGGGACAATCGTGGAACGCAACGCGGTAGTTTATCCCTGCGTTGCCCGAGGCGGATATATTGCGGCAAATGGCTGCTTGGGAAAAAGTTGAGTTATTGATGGACGCTTTCAAAAAAATCTTTACTTTTCTGAAAATTTTGCACAATTTTTTCAAGAAACCTCTTGCGCGATTCATTTTCAGGACTTTAAATATCACGGGTTCCTCGTGGAATCTGGGAAACTGAAAAAAAGGTGATGGCTATGAAAAAGATTTTGGCTGCGATGGCGGTGGCGTCCGCCGTGGGTTTCAATGCGTTGGTAGCGTTGGAGGCACCGGCATTGACAACTGATGTGAAGGTGGGATTTGATACGGAATTTGTGGAGCGCGGTCGCAAGGAGGGAAAGCAGAATTTTAAGGTAGCTGCTGAATTTAGTACTCCAGTTGCGGGTGGGCAGGCTTATGTCGGCGCTTCGGCGGTGGTAATGCTGGACGACGTGCACCTCAAACATTACTATAAGCCTAGTTTGGGATTTCTCTCGGACTTCCCAGAGGAAATTGGGGATCCGCAGAAGTATTACAGTTCGGGAAAACACTACGAACAGTACTACGACGCCGAGGACATGCTGGACTCTCCCTGGGGAGTGTCTCTCGGTTCTTCCAATCGCGTCAGTCCATACATCGGCTACAGTCATGACGTTGGCGGATGGTTCACGGCGGACATCGGTTACATAGCGCATTTCCACACAAATTTGGACTACATTACGTACGAGAATTCGGATCCAACCGAGTATGGCACCCAAACGCCAGCCCGCTGGTTAGCTCTATGGGATGCGCCACGTAACACCAACGAAATCTATCTCGGCGCGGTTGTGGATGTTCTTTGTTCTCCCAAGGCATACATTTACTATGATTTCGATCGCGAGGAGTTAAATCTCGTTGCATCTATCTCCTACAGCTTCGATCTGAGTGCCTATGGTCTTAACAATGTGACCCTCGAGAGCAGTGGACAATTCGGCTATAATTCGGCCAATCGTCCCTACGGAAGAGAGCACTTCTTCACGCAGGATTTGGGCTATGAATACTTGATGACCTGCGAGAATGACCGGCAAAAATACTCGAAAGATTACGTTTACCTATCTCTCGCTGCGGACTTGGTTTACAAATACAACGAGCAGGCAACGGTAAAGGCCGGCGTTCGCTATTCCATCAACGGAAATTCTCAGGATGGCTGGGCGAATCATACATTTGCCGATGTTTTCTCTCCCGCGTTGAAAAGAGCACGCAGCACCGTTTGGTTTGCAAGCTCCTTCGAGTTTAGCTTCTAAGAGCGTTAAACAATTACTCGGATGAATGGGGACTCACAGGGGGTCCTCATTTTTTTTGCGCACAAAACGGGAATTTTTTAAAAAATTTTCACAAAAAACTTGTAATTTATCACGGCTCTCTTAAAATCTATTCTGTGAACGTAGGGCGCGACCTTCCCTCAGCGCAACCGTATCATGCTGCTACGCAGAAGCAGATTGCTCTTGAAATAGAAGGGCTTAAGTTGTGTTGCAGGGATCTTGCAGGACTTAACTTCGACGATTTGGCAGAAGCAAGAAAAAAGCCTGGCGATATTAGCGAAACTGTGTTCCATGCTGCAGCGAATATGCTAATAGCCCTTAACGCGGACAAAAATATTTCTTTTTCAGAAAAAAACGAAGTCGTGCAATTGTTTAACGGTTTATTTGCAAATCTTAGTCGGTGTAACAGTTCCGACGATCCACTGGAGTGTGCTTTAAAATTTTTCAACAACGTAAACTCTTTTGTTGAAAAAGTGTATGCTAATTCTTCCGACAAGTCGATTCAGGCATTAATTGCAATCGCGCATCGGTCTTTGCAAATTTTACAACCAAAAGCATTAACTAGCAATAATGCTGCTCAATATAGAGAGATATACAATAAATTACATTGGTATGGGTGCACTGCATTTGCTCGAGAGAATTCATTAGACCTGTCGCAATATGGTACACCAGTCGATGGACAAAAAATGATCGTGATTGACTTCACGCAGCAGCTTACATTTACAACAACTGGTAAGATGCATGCAAATCCAGATGATATGCAAGCATTCTCTCATGTGTCTCTCGATTCTTCAGGTTGTATAAGTACATCGCAAATTCGGCAATATGGAACGCAATGTTGTTTTGTTGCGCCATTTCTAACAGACAGTCCACCCCAAAGAATGTTTTCAGATGCTGCTGTATTGGCACTGCATCTTAAACGGGATAAAAGCCTAAACAAAGATGAAGTGGAGAAATGCAGACTAGCGATAGCAAAACTACCACCGCATATGCTTGAAATTTATCGAATTCTTGCAGAAAGAATTGATATCTCTGCAGTAGCGCCATATCTTGTACAATGTGTAGAAAAAGGTGATGTTGAAATTGTCGAGATTACTGTAAGTTTCCTGGAGAACATTTTACACAATCCTAAATTATCTAATGGTTCTGAATTATCTAATGGTTCTGAAGTGAAAGCAGGATTTAATGTTCTGGAGTGCATACGAAGATTGGAAGCGCATAACGTCGATGATCACGGCAGCCGTATTGCCTCTTTGAAAGCTGAGGCAGCGCGTATCGTCGCTTCACCGGAGATTCCGATGTCGGATGATCAAGTGAAAGCTCCCCTTAGTAAATATTCCATTCCTCAGCAGCATATAAGCCAATTAAACGATCAGTCGACTCAGTGGCAATGGATGCGCTATTTCATAGGACATCTATTTAGCAGAATTGATAGGTTCGAGCTTGATCACACGCTTAAGAATAATCTTCTTAACAGTATCTTTGACGCTCTCAATCGTGGCACGGGCGCTTCAAATGCTGCGGATTATCTCCAATATATTTTAATAAAGTATGGCGAAAAATTTCCCCCTAGTGAGAAGGAAAACATAGGAAAGTTTCGCAATTTAATGCTTTATTTGGCTGCAGCCAATCAAGAATCACAACCAGCTCCAGCACCAGCTCCAGCACCAGCACCGGCTCAAGTACGAACACCAGCAAATGAACAATTGGTAGAGTTTTTGCGGGAAACGTTGGCAAGCGCTCCGGAAGGCGATGATGGGGCGGCCGTTATGCGTGTTCTAACGGACAGTAATCAGCATTGGAAGGAGGCACTATGTCCCTTCTTTGAAGATATTGACAGTTCGAGAAAAGCAGATGCAGTAGTATGGATATTGCGACTTCTTAGGGGTGCATTAGATGCAAATAAAGTATCTTGCGATGATGTGTCCGATTTTTGCACTTTCCTGGAGTCCCTGCATGCCATAAAAACGAAAAAATCATTTGCTCGAAAATTGTCGAATGCATGCATTTCATTGAAGTGGCATAGCCGTTTCGAAAAACTTATGCAGGCGATTGGCAAAGACTCTTCAGATCCGCCACCCCATGCTATTCCTGACGAAATTTCTTCTGATGAATTTGCTGCTGCCCAGAAGTATGTAGGAAGACATTTGGAGTATGTGTTGGCGCACCCAGATGATGTGCGTTTCTTGCTCGAAACCATTAAAAATGAACGAAGCGAGGCTGTATTAAAAGAAATATTGTCATCTATTAGGGAAGCATTAAATGCTGGTACAGTATCTTGCGATTTCTTGCTTGGTTTTCTCGTTCCTCTGCAATCGTTGGAATCCCCACAATGGTTTAGTAAAGAATTAAATTCTGTGATTGCAGATATAACGTTGCAAAAGCTTTTACAGACGATAGGCGAAGACTCTTTAGATCCGCTGCCCCACAGTATTTCTGCCAACATCGAGGAGATTCAGAACTATATAAACAAACATGCGTCTTTCGCGCTGGGACACATGGAGTATGTACATTTATTATATAAATGCAATATTGGTGATAATCAAAAAATATCAGCAGTCGTAAGACAAATCAAATCATTGAATTGGCATCTCCATTGGCAAAAAGTTTTGGATAAAATAAATCTGACCGGTCAAATCATTTCGCCAGATTTTTCTTC
>JAITFC010000110.1 GCA_031281635.1 Puniceicoccales bacterium
GGACGCGGAATGGATGGGCCATCTATTTTCTCTTCTGGGGGTCCGCGTGGGATGCATTCAAAATTCCATGGAACCGGACGCGCGACGTGACGCTTACGGCTGCGACATTAGTTATGGAACGGCGGCGGAATTCGGTTTTGACTATTTGCGCGACAACGGCTTGGCATTTTCTGCCGCGGAACAGGTGCAGCGTGATCACTATTACTGCATCGTGGACGAAATAGATTCGGTTCTCATTGACGAAGCCAGGACCCCGCTCATCATCTCCGGTCCCGTTGAAGAAGAGCGCGTGGCCCCATATCGGGAACTCTGCGGCTCAATCCAGCGTTTGACCGAATTGCAATTGCAAATTTGCAACAATCTCATGGTCGAGGCGCGCGAATTGCTCGACAAAAATGCAGCCGACGAACGGGCATTTTTAAAACTGTTCACCGTGCGCATGGGAATGCCAAAGCATCGACAGCTGAGCAAGATATTAGAAACTGGCGCCATTGAAAAGCGATTGGAACGCCTGGAGGGCGAAATGGCCAGTGACATGCGCCGCGACGAAAAATTGCAGTTAAAGGAAACACTTTATTTTACCGTGGACGAACGGCATAATTCGGCAGATTTGACGGAATTGGGACGAAAAACTCTCTATCCGGACAATCCGGACGCATTTGTCTTTCCCGATTTAGCGGGAATTTTTTCCGAACTCGAACACAATGAAAAACTTGCACCCCAGGAGAAGCAGGCACTGAAGAACTTTCACAGCGAGCAGGCGGCGACCATCGGCGAACGCATTCATTGCATCGGCCAACTCATTCGCGCGTTCACGCTTTTCGAACGGGACCAGCACTATATCGTTCACGGCGGCCAAATTCTCATTGTCGACCAAAATACCGGACGGGCCATGGCTGGGCGGCGGTGGAGTGACGGATTGCATCAGGCCGTTGAGGCGAAAGAGGGCCTTGAAATACAGAAGGAAACGCGCACTTTTGCCACGATTACGGTGCAAAATTATTTTCGTCTCTATGAAAAATTAGCTGGAATGACGGGAACGGCGGAGACGGAGGCGCAGGAATTTCATGACATCTATCATCTTGCGGTTGTGGTTGTTCCAACGCACATGACTTGCATTCGAAGGGACGAGGACGACGCCGTCTACAAGACGCGCCGGGAAAAATATGCGGCAATCATTGCCGACGTAGAGGAAGCTTACGGGCGCGGGCAACCAATTCTCGTGGGAACAACGTCCGTTGAGGCATCGGAATTGCTTAGTAAGATGCTGCAAATGAAGAAATTGCCCCATACAGTTCTCAACGCGAAATTTCACGAAACGGAGGCGAAAATTATTGCAAAGGCCGGGTCCATCGGCGCCATCACAATCGCCACAAATATGGCTGGCCGAGGAACGGATATTCGTCTTGCCGAAGGAGTTTGCGACCGCGGCGGCCTGCGGGTCATCGGCACCGAACGGCACGAATCTCGGCGCATTGATCGGCAGTTGCGCGGACGCTGTGCACGGCAGGGAGATCCCGGCTCCTCAAAATTCTATATCTCCCTCGAAGATGACCTCATGCGGCTCTTCGCCAGCCGGGGACCGATCGCCGCTCTCCTAGACCGCACCTTCCGCGAGGGAGATGTGCTGGCCCATCCACTTCTCAGTCGCTCCATCGCTTCGGCGCAGAAGAAAGTTGAACAGCAGAACTACGCCGTACGCAAGAGGTTATTGCAGTACGACGACGTTCTCAATGCCCAGCGCGAGGTGATTTACACATTACGCAATGGCGTCCTGCACGGAGAAAAACCCAAAGACATTATCGAAGAATTACTTACGGACCATTTGTCCGAAATTCTTGCCTTCGATGCGGCCAATGAGCAGGACCTCGAAGAAGCCGTGCAAAATTTGCAAATTTTATTCCCCATGGAAATTTCCGCCGATGATTTGCGATCTCGCGGCGCCGGCGAGCGCGTAGCGCTGCTTCTGGAGCGCATTTGGACTGCCTACGCCGTGAAGGAAGAGGTAGAAGATTCGGCCACCATCCAACACCTAGAGCGGTTTATCTTGTTGCGCGCCATCGACCGACACTGGCAGATGCATCTGACGGAAATGGATGAGTTGCGGCACAGTGTTAGTTTGCGCAGCTACGCCCAGAAAAATCCACTCTATGAGTATAAAAATGAAGCATTTGCGCGCTTTGAGCAACTCATGCGGTCCGTTCGACGCGATGTGGCCTTTTCCCTGTTTCGTTCCGCGAGCAGTTTGGAAAATGTGCAGAAAATTTTGCGCACAATTCGCCCGTCCATGGAGAACAGTGGCGACGAGTCGGAAAATTTACAGAACCCACAAAAAACAGTCCATCTGCGTCCCAGTCATGGAGTACGCAATTTTTCCGCGCCATCGTCTCCGGCCGGTCGCAATGAGTTATGTCCCTGTGGCAGTGGAAAAAAATACAAAAAATGCTGTGGAACGGGAAAGTAACAGGACTAGGCCTTGCGGCATCGGTGTCGATATCGTGTCCGTGGATCGCATCCGTCGAGCGCACCTCCGCTGGGGGAAGCGCTTTCTGGAGCGCATTTTCACGGAGGAAGAAGTGTGCTACTGCTTTTCACTGGCGAATCCCTATCCTTCTCTCGCCGCGCGCTTTGCCGGAAAAGAAGCAGTGGCCAAGGCCATCGGTTGCGGATTCGGTCGCCGGTTAACATTCCTGTCTCTTAGCATTACGCATGGCGGTGACGGAATCCCGGAAGTGAAATTCGTTGGAGAAAAACAACCGGATTGCGGGACATTTCTCATATCACTTTCACACACAGACGAATATGCCATTGCACAGGTCCTGCGCTTTGGATCTGATTAGAGCCAATAGTGGACATTTCCAAAGCTCATCAAAGCTGGAGTGCAGCCGTTTTTATCTAAATTTTGAAAAATATCTCACATCCACTGATTCTTGCATTAGGTATTATTCGTCTAGAGAAACTTCGGCAAGCTCCCAATCTCGGTAATGAACACACCATTTAGCATCATTCATATGCTCTAAAGATACGGTGTAATTTCCATCAGGATTTTCTTTTATAAAAAACGTCGGTTCTCTGTTATATGGTGATTCTTCATCAGGTGTAAACTGCGTTGATATGTAAGCCATGAATACAGGTAGATCATTCTTTGCGACATTTACTTCTCCATTACCTCCTAGATGATCTCTTAAAAATCCCTGCATTGCAAATGCTTTATTTCTTCTATAAGATTGTTTATTGAGTGTGCATACGCTTTCCAAGGTGGGAAAGATGTCGTTTTCAGAATTGCCAAAATAAATGCAATTAGAATTAGTCTGCTCCAGACTTGGATTACAAAGTTCTACTCGATTTCTTTCCTGTGCCAACAACGTATTAGTCGCAGAGAGATCAAATGGCAGGGGCTGATGAGGTTCTGCGTCGGGTGCCGGTGACATAGCCAATGGTGCTGCTACCGGTGCTGGTGGTGATTCCGGCGGTGTTGGTGCTGCTGCTGGAACTGCTGGTGGTGATGGTTGTTGTGATGATGATGATGATTCCGACAATGAATTTAGAGCATTCATCAAAGAGAGAACAGCCTCCTTAACGTTTTGTCTCCTATTCGAAGAAAAAAGGAACGCGATGGAATCCAAAATGCCATAGCCTAAATCCCAGGCAAGAGCCAATTTGACAATCCATGAACTGCTGTCATCAGACAACCTATGGACAAATGTGTTCACTTGCGTTAAAGTATCATTAAACACCGATCCAGTTCCGGATCCGGTATCCAATGACTCAGCAACACTCTGGAGAACCGGAGGCAGGGATGGAGAAGGCGTAAAAAGTGATACCACAACCACATTTTGGCATAAAATATATTTTCGGTGCAAGATTTTTTTTACAAATTTTAAAAATGCCGTATTTTGGCGGGATGGCGGCAAATTCTGCCATTGCCAACGGGAAATTTTACGGCAAGTTGTTGGGGACATGGATAAATGCAAGAATGAGATGGACGGCTATGCTCCGGCGGAGGTGGAGAAAAAATGGCAGGATTTTTGGGAACAGGATGGGACGTTTTGCGTTCGCGAAGATGACGATCGGCCGAAGTATTACGTCTTAGACATGTTTCCGTACCCGTCTGGAGCTGGACTGCACATCGGGCATCCGGAAGGTTACACAGCTTCGGACATTCTCACCCGCTACAGGATCGCCGACGGCTATAATGTGCTGCACCCCATGGGTTGGGATGCCTTTGGTTTACCGGCAGAGCAACACGCCTTGCAGACGGGAACGCATCCGGCCATCAACACGGCACAGAATGTCGACCGCTTTCGCGCACAAATTCGCCGACTCGGTTTCGCCATTGACTGGTCCAGGGAAATCAACACCACGGACCCTGAATATTACCGCTGGACGCAATGGATTTTCCTGCAACTATTTAAACATGGTCTTGCCTACGTAGACGAACGGCCCGTATGGTGGTGCCCGGAATTGCGCAGTGTCCTAGCCAACGAAGAGGTAGTCAATGGCCGTTCGGAGCGCGGAGATCATCCGGTCGAGAGGCGGCCATTGCGCCAGTGGGTGTTGCGCATTACGAACTATGCGGAGAAATTGTTGAAACAGTTGGAAAATTTGGACTGGCCAGACTCCACCAAGCGGCAGCAAAAGGCGTGGATTGGTCGCTCGGAGGGAGCTGAGATTGATTTTGCGGTCGAAGGCCATCGGGAAAAAATTCGCGTCTATACCACCCGCGTGGATACAATTTTTGGAATTAGTTATCTCGTTCTCGCGCCAGAACATCCACTTGTGAGCCAATTGACAACGGTGGCATGCTCCGAAGAGGTTGCGCGTTACAAAAAAATGACGGCGGCCAAGGGCGACTTGGAACGGACGGATTTGGCCAAGGGAAAAACGGGAGTGAGCACCGGTGCCTGTGCGCTGCATCCGTTGACTGGGAAACGCATTCCCATCTGGATCGCCGATTACGTGCTCCCGACCTACGGCACCGGGGCCATCATGGCCGTGCCCGCTCACGACGAAAGAGACTATGAATTTGCCCAAAAGTTCAATCTCCCCGTCATCGAAGTGGTCCGACCTAAGCATGAGACAGTGGAAAAAAAATTACCATTCTGCGAGTTTGGTGTTTTGTGTAATTCCGAAGAGTTCGATGGTCTCGATTCCATCCCCGCCAAGGCTGCCATTTTGCAATGCCTGCGGGAAAAGAACATGGGCCGTGCGGCCGTAAATTACAAATTGCGCGATTGGCTATTTTCTCGCCAGCGCTACTGGGGCGAGCCGGTACCAATCGTCTGGGTCGACAAAAGGGATTACGAAAAAATTTCCCAGGCAAAGGCATCCCCATTCCAGGAATTTCTGCCCAAAACCCCCATATTTTTTGAGGAAAATGGTGTCCGCTCTTTTGCCGTTCCTCTCCATTCGTCCCATCTGCCGCTTCTGTTGCCCGAAGTTCCCGACTACCATCCATCCGACGGAGGTGAGAGTCCGCTAGCCCACGCCACCAAATGGCTTCACATATCTTTAAATGTGATGTCCGGGCAGGTGAAAGCCGATGACGGGGAGGCTCTTGGCGACGATTGGGTTCGCGGACGCAGGGAAACGAACACCATGCCGCAATGGGCCGGCTCCTGCTGGTACCACTTGCGCTATCTCTCTCCGCATTGCGACAGCGCACCGGTGGATCCCAAGGCCGAGCGCTACTGGCAAAATCCAGATTTTTATATCGGTGGAGCCGAACACGCCGTTTTGCACCTGCTCTACGCACGTTTTTGGCATCAATTTCTCTTTGAAATTGGCGTTGTATCTACTCCGGAACCATACCCGCGACTCTTCCACCAGGGAATTATTCTAGGCGAAGATGGCAATAAAATGTCGAAGAGTCGAGGAAACGTGGTTAATCCTGACACGATCGTGGGCCGCTACGGAGCCGATACTTTGCGGCTCTACGAGATGTTTCTGGGGCCACTGGAAGCCGTGAAGCCATGGGATAGTCGCGGCATCGAAGGCGTTGTACGTTTTCTACGCCGCGTCTGGCAGTGGTTTGAAGGTTGTCGCCTGGCGGGGAAATTCACCGAGAAAAATGACTGCGACGAAGTCGTGGAGCGACTATTGCACGAAAGCATCCAAAAAGTTCGCAATGACATCGAAAATTTGCAGCTCAATACGGCGATTTCCCAGCTAATGATCCTGCTAAATCACATGCAGAGTCAGGAAAAAATCCCTCTGCAAATGGGACGCACCTTTCTGCAGCTGCTGGCACCATTCGCACCACACATCGCCGAAGAACTGTGGCAACGTTGTGGGGGAACAGCATCCATCGTGCGCACTCCGTTCCCGAAGGCCGACGGAGAGAAATTGCTCCAAAAGACGGCCGTCGTAGTCCTGCAGGTGAATGGGCGCCTGCGCGGCGAAATTCACATTCCCATGGACTTGGCGGAGAGGGATGTACTGCGTTTGGCCCGCTGCCACCCGGCGGTGGAAGCACATCTTGCTGATCGCGAAATTGTAAGGGAGATCTATGTGGCGAATCGGTTGGTTAACTTCGTGGTGCGCTAGGCGAAAACGGCAAGAAATTGCCACAGTTTTTCGCGGAGATGGCGTGAAAAAAACGTCAAAATTTTCTCCGGAAAACTTCAATCCATCGGATGGGGTGACAATTCTTGCCGGCCGCGGAACCTACCCCTATCTCTGTGCCACGCGCATGAAAGAGGCTGGAGTAGACTGCAGTCTCATTGCTTCCGAAGAGGCTGATGAAGCCATATTCGAGATTTTTCCGGAAAAAAAACGCGCCCGCTACAACGCGGGACAATTTGGGAAATTACTGCGACGGCTCGAGTTTTACGGGTCACGTTACGCGCTCATGGCGGGGCAAATTGCGCCAAAAAAACTTTTTCATGGTCTCAAATTTGACCTTGCTGCCCTGAAACTTCTCGCAACTCTACGCCGGCGCAATGCGGAGACAATTTTCGGTGCGATGGCAACGGAAATAGAGCGACGCGGTGTGCAACTTCTGGATGCGCGCGCTTTCATGGATGATGATCTGGCTAGCGTTGGATTCATGACAAAAACCCAATACAATCGGCAAGGTCTTGACGAGGGAATTTCCGTCGCCAAGGCAATTGCCGCGCTGGATGTGGGCCAGGGGGTTGTGGAGCGGAAGGGAACAATTTTAGCCGTGGAGGGGTTCGATGGGACAGATAAAATGTTACGCCGGTGTAAAGAATTCAATACAAACCAGAAATGGTTTATTAAAACGTCCAAACCGTCACAGGACTTCCGCTTCGACGTGCCCGTCGTCGGGCTCTGGACCCTTGCTGCGCTTGCGGCGGGAGGCATTCAGGCAATGGCCGTCGAAGCAAAAAGCACCATCTTACTCGATCGCGAAAAATTTCTTGCGGAAGCCGACCGAAGATGCATTGGAATCTATGGCTATGAGTTTTGCTCGTCATAATCATATCATTCTTCTCGCCGCTGGCCGCGGAGAACGCTTTGGAGGGAATCTGCCGAAGCAGTTCATAGAAGTCCATGGCCGGCCGCTGCTCTATTTCTCCTTGGAAACATTTCTCGAACACGAAAGTATTGCATCCGTTTGCGTTGTACTTCCCGAGCAATTCATCGATTTTCCACTGCCGAATCATCCAAAATTACTTTCCCCAGTCATTGGAGGCCATCTGCGCCATCTGTCAACGCGAAACGGATTGAAAGCGTTACGTTGCAAGCCCAATGACGGAGTTCTCATCCACGATGCGGCGCGCCCACTTGTCCCAGCCTCGCTCATCGGAGAAGTTTGCCTCGCACTAAATAATTGTGACGCAGTTACTCCCGCACTGCCCATCGAAGACGCGCTTCTCGAACGTGACCATTTGCACATTGTCGACCGCGCCCGCTACGGGATCGTACAAACCCCGCAAGGATTTCGTCATTCTGTTCTAGAAGAAGCATTTACACGCTCAGAAACGATCGAATTACCCAGCAATCGCATTCCATCATGCGAATTCGAATTAGTACGCGCCTTGCTCCCATCTGCCAACGCCAGCAGCATTCTCGGTCACCACAAAAATTTTAAAATTACTCATAGGCATGACCTGGAAAATTTGCCACACCTCCTCCGCAAAAAACCGACAATGGCACGAAATTTTGATGGATTTGTACGAATAGCCACAGCGCTCTAAGACGTTTATGACTTCCTGGTTGCTCTAACAACAAGAGCGCCACCACCATCGGCGGTAAACAGTGCTGAATCCTAATGATTATGCCACAGGCGTCGTGGAAATTCGGGATGCGCAGTTCAAGTTTCTAAGCCGAAAATCTCTTGTCGCCATTGCTGTAAATCGGTTCACCATTCCCGAGAATTAATTCCTCAGTAAGAGTGACTTGCCGAACATTTTTCAACTGTGGCAAGTCAAACAGTATCCCCAACATTGCTTTTTCCATGATGGCACGGAGACCGCGCGCCCCAGTTTTTCTCTTGAGTGCTTCCCGGGCGATTGCAATGCTAACTTTTTCTGGCACAATCAAATCGACGCCTTCCATGGCCAAGAGTCGCTGATACTGCTTCAGTAGGGCATTTTTAGGTTTCGTGAGCACATGGATGAGATCACTTTCATCAAGCTCATCCAGTGCCGTAACAATCGGCAGTCGCCCCACAAACTCCGGAATCAAGCCGAATTGAATTAAATCCTCGGGTTGCACCTGTTTCATGGCCGCTGCTGCGTCTTCTTTGGCATGCTCCGAGCGTCTGCCGGTGGGATCAAAGCCGAGAATTTTCACTCCCGTCCGTGCGAAAACCATTTTTTCCAGTCCAACGAACGCGCCGCCGCAGATAAACAGGATATTTTGTGTGTCAACGCGCAGGTAGTCCTGTTCCGGGTGCTTGCGACCTCCCTTTGGTGGAACATTGCAAATTGTTCCCTCAAGAATCTTTAGCAGCGCTTGTTGTACTCCTTCGCCGGACACATCGCGCGTGATGGAGACATTTTCCGTGCGCCGCGCCACCTTATCAATTTCGTCCACATAAATGATACCGCATTCGGCGCGGGAGATGTTGTAATCGGCAGCCTGGATAAGTCGCAGCACAATATTTTCCACGTCTTCGCCAACATAACCAGCTTCCGTTAGGGTAGTTGCGTCGGCGATGGCAAATGGAACGGAAAGAGCTTTTGCCAGAGAGCGCGCGAGAAGCGTTTTCCCGACGCCGGTGGGACCGAGAAGCAAGATATTGCTTTTTTCGATTTCAACTTCGGTTAAATCAGGACGGCGCAACGGCTTACGACCAGTTTCTTGCAAAACAATTTTCCCACAGGAGGAAAGTCTCTTGTAGTGGTTGTGGACGGCGACGGAGAGCACTTTTTTCGCTTCCTCTTGGCCGACAACGTGTTCGTCGAGAAAATGCTTTAGGTATTCCGGTGAGATACTCTTGATTTTCATTGGCTCGTCGGCACCATCATTCTCTGTTTTCAGTGCCTTCAATTTACGTCTTGCGTTTTCGCTAGTAGCCGACTTCTCGGGAGCAAACGGTGGAATTCCTTCATTTGCAAAGACATCTGCGCACAAAGCAACGCATAAATTGCAAATTAGCAAGTCGTCGGGACCGGCGATCAGTTTGTCCACCTCTGATTGGGTGCGGCCGCAAAAGGAACAGTGTCGCAGTGTCTTTGCCATGTACTTCTACGCAGTTCTATGAAAATGATAGCCCAGAGCAAGAAAAAACCGCTAAAACGCAGTTCTTGATCAAAAAAATTTGTTCTTTCCCTGATTTTGCATTCACCGGCAAAAAAATCGCTGATGATTCCCGCGCTCCATATCATCCCGTGCGCAGCCAGCGTTCTGCGGCGATGGCGGCCCGAGCACCCATTCCCGCGGCTACAACGGCTTGTCTATAAACGGAGTCAGCGCAGTCCCCGGCGAGGAAGATTCCCGGGACCGATGACAGGACTTCATCCTTTGGGTCGCAGCAAAAATATCCATGCGGGTCCAATTTCAAGACGCCGGCGGCAAATTCTGAATTGGGCCGATGACCTATGGACACAAAAACTCCGGAACAGGAAATCTGCGAACGTTCGCCGGACGTGGAGTTGCGAACTGTGAGGCCGATAACTTTTTTCCCATCTCCGTCAATGCTTTCTGCGATTGCATTCCAGACTGGAATAATTTTTTTATTTGCCAAGGCTCTCTCGGCCATGATTTTCGACGCGCGTAAGTTATCGCGCCGATGCACAAGATACACTTTTTCGCAAAAACGCGTCAAAAACAATGCTTCTTCCACAGCGCTGTCTCCGCCGCCGAGGACAGCCACGGTTTTCCCCCGATAGAATGCTCCGTCGCAGGTGGCACAGGTGCTGACTCCCCCGCCGCCAAAATATTCGCGTTCTCCTGGAATGTTCATCTTGCACGGCGAAGATCCTGTTGCGATGACAAGTGCGCTGCAGCGATAGGTTTGCGTTTGCCCGCTCAGGGTAATTTCTCTTTCGTGTAAATTTTCGTGCGGGAGTAGTTGCTGCGCTGAATCACCGACGAATTTTGCCCCAAAACGTTCCGCCTGTTTGCGCATGCGTTCAACGAGTTCGTAGCCGTCAATGCCTTCGGGAAATCCCGGAAAATTTTCCACCTCCGACGTTCCTGTCAATTGGCCACCCGGCTGGTTCCCATCGAATACGAGCGGACACAAACCGGCCCGCGAAAGATAGATCGCCGCCGTTAAACCAGCACAGCCACTTCCCAAAATGATCACCGATTCACAGTCACCCATGGACCAACTCGGGCACATTGCGAAATACTTGGCAAGATCGTTTTTTGCCAAACGGACACTGCTGATTTTTTCGTTATTTACGTTACGCGCGACAGCACTATGTTCACGGTTGGACCTGCGATCCCAAACCTCTCCTCGTCTGATCTTCATGCAGGTGCCAAACTTTCAATGCAAGCATTGTGGAGTTACTGCTCAAATTTTTTTAGTTTTTTAGCCTACCGGATTTGCCATACCCGGGAAGAAATTAAACGTGACACGAAAAATTTCACATACCTCTTGCATTCTGGGAAAAAAGATGTAAATTTGCACGGAAAGAGGTTAGGCATGGTGACATCGACGAAACTTACACGAAAGGAAAAAGGAACTACAGATGCCCCAAAGTGCCGTGTGGGAATGCCTTGGCTATTGGTCACATTTTGCATGGCCGTGGCCATATTTGCTTTTGCCCTTGCCCGCAATTCCGTCCGAAAAGCCCAAAATGTGCGCTTTTTGCGTGAGGTGATGCTGATGCAAGAAACATTAGCGCAATTCGTGGAACAATCAACGGACGAAATCCCCATACGCGCACGGTTGCAATCGGAACGGGTGGAACGGATTGCCGGCGAAACGGCT
This sequence comes from Puniceicoccales bacterium, assembly GCA_031281635.1. Lineage (GTDB taxonomy): Bacteria > Verrucomicrobiota > Verrucomicrobiia > Opitutales > JAIRLM01 > JAITOA01. Next base: position 11,351 of record JAITFC010000110.1, read on the forward strand.
CTGGCGGGACAGTGGCACCTGCGGCACACGAACACAGGATCCCAGGGGTTGGTCACAGAAATTGTCATTGATAATCCGGACCGCACCATCAGAGAGATGGAAGCATTGGACGCCATTCTGGATGACGGAGATTTGGCGTCGGGTAATTTTGTCCTTCGCGGCCCGGATTCCTATGCCATTAAATTACTCGGCGAAGATAATGTGCGCGGTCGTGCTGAAATTGCCGAGGTAGATACAATAGCAGATGATGTTGGAGGAGAAGATGTTGGGATGGGAGATGCCGTGCCAATGACCGAAGAGTAGGCCGCCTTCAGCACGCAAATAACGCGACCGCACTTCCCGGGGAAGCCAGCTTTGTTTGGTGAAAAATATTTAATCCTCAACGTGCGCGACATAGCCCATTTCGCTGGCTGTCATGGTGATGCCCTCTCCGGCGGGAAGAACGTCTACCAATTCCACCTGCGTGCTCCGGCGACCATTCCACACATTTTCATGCAGACGGACGGCGATGTCGCAGCGATTGGGCAAGGGGAGCAATCTCGCTTTTTGCCATGCGACGCCGTGGATGCTGCGACCGTTTGCAGAAAAAGTAAAATTAAAATGCTGCGCATTATTGCCAAACACGTGAGGTTCGCCGGACATGGCAACGTTATGAATGGCAAATATCGGCTGCGGATTTCCCTGGCCAAATGGTTCTAACTGTCGCAGTTGGCGCATAAGAGATTCGTTGATGTCGTTGGCGCGAATCCATGCGGCAATTTCCAAATCATTGGCTACGTCGATGATTTTAAGTGCTTCGGTCACTTGCACTTCGAATGCTTCGCGGAATCGTTCTATGTTTGCCGTTGGTATGCCAATTCCAGCTGCTAGGGGATGTCCGCCCCAGGCTCCGAGCAGGTGGGAACATTTTGCGAGAAGGTCAATGAGATTCAGACCAACGACGCAGCGTCCGGATCCCTTGGCCATGTCATTTTCT
>JAITFC010000006.1 GCA_031281635.1 Puniceicoccales bacterium
TTTAAAATTTTCGCCTATGACGAGCGGATGTGTTGTTTGTGCGTTATTGTTATGAAATAGTTTAAATGAATTTTCGGACAATTTGTCGTGTTCTAGTGAACAGCCTCACGATGCCGACATGCTATAGCGAAAAGCTCTTAGTGTGAGGCACTGACTAGCATGGGAAGCGGACGGATCGTGTTAATCAAAAACTGTTACAATATCATTTAGGTAGCACGCTGCCTCCTCGCTCGCGATACGTAAGCCGATGGCATCGTGATGTTCTTTGCGCAATGGGCACCATGGTTTGGGATTTAAAAAGCGCTTGACCACATAGCGCAAATAGCTGCGTCGAGCCACGTCAAGTCCCTGGTCCTTCCATTCGTCGACGGCAATAATTTTCCCAGTTTTTTCCAACATTTCGCAGTGCTCTTTCAGGGATAGAATCCGCGATTGCATGCTGCGCAGTTGCACTTCCGAGAGTCCGTTGCGTCTGAGGAGAGATGCTGCCACTTTCCCGTTGATTATGTGCACTATACGCAGCATTTCCTCGTCAATGACCGGCAAATAGAGCCCGTTAATTTTGTCATCGTCGGTCCATGTGTCATCGTTGTCGATGCCGATGGCATGCCCGCTATTTTGGTCAATTATTACATTTGATATTGTCTTCCTGTCCAACGGAACAGTGATTCTATCACTCAATTGCACCCAGGTCAAACGGCGCAGCAATTTTCCTCCCAGTGCCGATGGAAATATCGGAAAACGCAGCTGCGATCCGTGAATGCGCGTGTCACCGTTGAGTGTGCCGCCGTAGTAGATGTAGCCATCTTCGACGTAGGGCTGGTGCCAGAAGCGCAGATTGCCGGGAAAAGAGTATGGGCAGTCGACGATGGACATTTTTCCGAATGGAGAATTAGGAATCAACCCAAGATGATTTTCCGCAACATCCGCGTTACAATAGTATGAGCCGCAAATTTTTCCGCATTTTAATTTGTCATCGCGCGCAGTGTGCGGAGGATAGGTAATGCGGCCATTGCAGAGAAGAAAAGTTTCCCACTTCTTTTCTAGGGCGTAGTCATTTATTATGAGAAAACTCTGTCCTTTGCGCACCTTTTTCAGCTCGTTTCTTAGAAATTGGTTTACACCATCCCAAGGGACACGACGGCGGCAGCAGATAATATTGGAATCATCGACTGCTGATAGCACAGGCATGGCGATGGATACCCTCCCGTTGAGGATGGCTGGTCGCGCGGCAACGAGAGTGGGCGGCGCACCCAAAGATTGCAAGTAGATGCCCCAGCGCGAAGAGGCACAACTGCGCACAACCTTCGACTGCACATTTTTTTTAGCTAAATCGTATTGTTTTAATGCGGAACCATTTCCATCGGATTCGTTCAGTGCGTAAACTTTTCCAAATGTCCCCTTGCCAAGAAATCGCGCCTGATTCGTGTCCAATTGATGAATTTCTTCTTGCGCAGCCGCTTGCATGGTAAACGCAATGATGGAAAGCAGCCGCTTCGCAACTAAGTCGCGCAAATACTTCCGCAAAAACAGAAATTTATCCGCATTCCTCAAATAAAAAACCCGCATTGCTTCCGGTGATTTTCCATCTAACTCATTGCGCACAAATTCATCATTCCGTAGAAATCGTAAAATTTCCTGCGGTAAACTCACGGCAAATTCCTGAAAATTTAGTTCGTCTGCAACATTTTTTTCTTTGGCGAATTGTTCATAGAGTTCGAACGCATGGGCAAAACACGCGTGCTGCCAGGGAGAAATCTGTTTTGGTAACTGCGGCAGCCCGCTCGCGAAACTTCCTAGAAATGACAAACTTACCGTATCGCATAGGGCATAGTATGCAAATGGAGATAAAATTTTTACACGCGGCAAATGCTCCATGCCGACAACCGGAAGCGTCTTATGTCCAGCTAATAACACATCGCGAAACGAAACTCTATGAACCGATGCGATTGGGCTCGTCATTGGGCACTATTATAATCGAGAAAAATCATTTTGTCATGAACAAAATAATGTCTCGAATTGGAAGTCGAATTCTAAATCTTCTGCGGCGCAAGTCGACGGTCGCGATTATTCCGGAGATTTCTGCCCGTTCAATCTGTCCGCCACCACTTTTTCCGCACCAATTTCCTTGGGGTAGTAAAATTTTTTAGGATCCACCATGTAGCGCTGTCCACTCACATTATCTTCGTATTCATGGGAATAGAGATATTTCTCCACGCCGAGGCGACTGGCCAAAGATTTCGGTTGATTGCGGAGAAATTCCGGGACAGGCTGCACCGCGTGCGTGCGAATCTCTTCCTGGGCACGGCCGTAGGCGGCATAGGCGCTATTACTTTTTAATGCTGTTGCCAGATAAACTGTTCCATGGGCGAGATTTATACCACATTCCGGCATGCCAATCGTCTCACAGGCGGCGTAGCAGGCGCTGGCAAGTGGCAGTGCACGTGGATCCGCCATGCCGACGTCCTCCGAAGCAAAAATTACCATCCGACGAGCGATAAATCGCGGATCTTCACCGCCTTGCAGCATCTTCGTGAGCCAGTACAGGGCGGAATCCGGGTCGCCGCCGCGCATGCTTTTGATGTAGGCCGAAATTGTGGCGTGATGTTCTCCTTCGTCACGGTCGTAGCGCAAATGCCGTTCTTTGCCAAATATTTCCCAATTTTCAATCGTCAGACAGGAGCCATTCGGGGCGCCCATGACCATCGTTTCCAGCGCATTCAATGCCCGACGCAGATCTCCGTCACATGTCTGCGCAAGTGCTTCCAAAACAACGTCATCCACTTTGCAACCCGTGTTTCCCAAACCCCGTTCGCAGTCATTTAATGCGCAGCACAGTTGTTCTTTGATAAGTTCTGCGGAAAGTGGTTCCAATTGAAAGAGGTGACTGCGACTGAGCAGTGGGGCGATGACATAAACGGTTGGTGTGTGCGTCGTTGCCCCAATAAGTCGCACGGTCCCGCGCTCCACGTCTGGAAGCAGTGAGTCCTGTTGCGCGCGGTTGAAGCGGTGGATTTCGTCGATGAATAGGATAGGCGGGTGCGATAACCCTCTGGCGGTCTGCAGGATGGAGCGCAATTCCCCGACATTAGAAAGCACCGCATTGAGCCGCCGAAATTGGCTTTTTGTTTCCGCCGCAATCACTTCTGCTAAAGTCGTTTTTCCGCAGCCCGGTGGACCGAAAAGTAGCAAACTCCCGAACGAATCCCGTTCGATGAGCCGTGGCAGTAGACAACCTTTTCCAAAAATATGTTCTTGTCCAACGATTTCGTCCAAACGCCGCGGCCGCATGCGCACGGCAAGAGGCTCATAATGCGTAGAATTTTTTCCATCGTCGGACCACAATTCGCTCTGTTCTGCCATCTTCGCCGAGGGTCCACGCTTTTCATAGCGTGAAAAGAAAAAATTTTCGCTGGGGTAGGTTTTTATTCGACCTCTGGACGTGTCAACAACTTGCACGCAGCATCACGTCCCCGGCGAAAATTTACAATTTCAAGGACTAGTTTCAAAAAGTTTTGAAAAATGTCTACTTATTTCCATTCATGGTCCAATTTTGGTGGCTGCATCAATTGTTTACGCAGAATGGCACGTTGCCGGGCCTGTGCAGGTCCAATTTCTCCAGAAATTTTCGCCAATTCCCTTTCTATCCAGTGGCGATGAAGCCGTTGCACACACTGTTCCAATTGTGGCGCAAGGTTTTCCTCGCCGTCGGGTAAGTCGGAAAACGACAATCCGCACACATAGTCGCGATCCGATTCAGCGAGTGTGGCCAAGGCATCATCGGGGTTGGTACCATTTTCCCATTCACCGATCAGGAGATTGAGAAGTCTCTCTGCCGGAATATCTTGACTCAACCATTCCGGGCAAATTACTGCCGCCAAAACCGGACGCCACCGTTCGAAAAAAATAAATGTGTATAGTAGAAATTCCCCGGCCATAAAAAATGCAGGAGGCTGCGTCCGTTCCGCTTTTACAATGTCGTCAAAAAATTTCGCCACGAAAGATTGCGGCTGGCAATCGGCACGCAAGGTCCCGAGGGGGATGCCGGTTAGCGCAGTCAGTTGGTGCAGGAGATCCAATTCCGCCGTTTGAGACTCCGCTTCTGCTATGGCGGAGAGAATTTTGCGAAGTGCTTCCTGTCGATGGGCATAGGAAGCTTTTTGCACCGGATTCCAGTATTCTTGCACGAGAAATTCGACGGGAGACAACGAATTTTTGCGCAGCGCGTCCAATCCAGCCACACCGAATTGTAAAAAAAACACATCCGGGTCTGTGGCAGCGGGTAATGGCAAAAATCGCACATTGATTCCGGCTTTGAACGCCAGGGGAATGATGCGCAACGCCGCCTTTTGTCCCGCCTGGTCGCCGTCTAACAGACACTCCATTTCCACGGCGTAGCGTCGCAGCAGGGCCAAATGTTTCAGCGTCACCCCCGTGCCCTGTGCCGCCACCGCCGTCGGCAAGCCGCATTCCCAGCAGCGTAAACAGTCCAACGGCCCCTCGGTCAGCAGAAAGGAGCCAATTTTTTCGACGGCCGTGCGTGCGCGGTACAATCCGAAAAGCAGCGAACTTTTGTGGAACAAAGGGGTTTCCGGTGAATTGATGTATTTTGCAGAATTGTCATCGCTGGCCGCTGGTAAAATGCGTCCGGAAAATGCCACAATACGCCCCTGCACATCGTGAATTGGGATCATTAGACGGCCGCGGAAGCGAAAGATGAGTTCCGAAGAGCTTTCTTTGCAGTAAAATAGCCCCGACTTCACGAGAATTTCCGGCGAATAGGCATGCAGCAGTGGTATCATGATGTCACTGATAGCCGTTGGCGCCAATCCAATGCCATAACTTTCTGCGCCGGAAAGAGAAAATTTTCGTTCCTGAGTCCAATAGACCCGTGCTACATGTCCAGCCTGCGTAGCGGAGAGAAAATATTCGCGAAAAATTACCCCAGCGCGTTCGTGGACGGAAAGGAGGACGGATTTTGGAATTTCATCGGTATGTATGGGATTGGAATCGTCTTCGTATTCCAGCGGAACGGCATACCTTTGAGCCAGAAACTCCACGACCTCGGGGAATGTCATCTGCTCCTTTTGCTGCAAAAATGAAAAAACGTCTCCCGCCTTCCCGCTGCTGTAGCATTTAAAAATTTTCCGCTCCGGGTGGACGAAAAATGACGGCGTGCGCTCCTCATTAAATGGGCTCAGACCACGATAGTAAGCCCCACACCTGCGCAGATTTACATAAACACTGACGACGTCGCAAATATCCACTCGTTCGCGGAGGGTTTCAATGGAACTTTGTCGGATGCGCGACATCGCACGGACTCACTAGGAAAGTTGCGCGAGAATTCCAGAAAAAATTGCATTTTTGACAATAATTATTACTGCTTTTTCATATAGCGCACCAGGGGAATGGTTTATTGCCCGGCGAGTCCCTTCGGGAATGTCCTTGACCTCTACTGCGAGATACATAGCGTACCGCTCACTGTGGAGTCCGAAGAATTGCGCCGCCGCCGCACGCGACGTATGAGAAGAATTTTGAAATTTTTGCCACGTCGTTCGCATCTGCTCCGCCTGCCCTTCGTCGGTAAACTGTTTGCAAAGCGGAATCGATCACGATTTCTGTGGTCATTCCAGGCCCGGGAGGTTATTCCGGCATTTCTTATCGGCTGGGTAATTACGCTATCACCTTTTTTTGGGATCCACACATTGCTCATCGTGTTGTCCGCCTTTCTGTTCCGCGCGAACCTACTCATAGCGTTACTATTGCAAGTGCTCAGCATTCCACCAATTTTTCCGGGAATTTTGGTGCTTACCTATCTCACGGGAAACTATGCGGTGCAACATCTTGGGGGAGCAACTGCACTGCGGGCACTCGACGAGGCGCACATAGACATGGAAACGCTGAAAAATATTTTTTCCGCCCATGGAAATTTTGTGGAACTACTCTCCGACGTTGCCCATGCCATTGCGACGATGACACTTGGCGCATTGCTATTGGGATTTGTCTGTGCGGGAATTTCTATCCTCATTTTCCTCACTTTTTTCGGAAAAAAGAAACACTAATTGCGCAACGAAATATGTAACTCCTTCAACTGACGCTCTGTGGCCGGCGACGGAGACTGCACCATTAGATCCATGCCTTTTTGCGTTTTTGGAAAAGCGATGACATCACGGATGGAATTTGTGCCGCACAGCATGGCCACGAGACGATCCAAGCCAATGGCGATGCCGCCGTGGGGGGGGGCTCCAAAACGAAACGCGCGGAGCATGTATCCGAAGCGATTTTCAACTACATCCACAGGGAGTTGCAGCAACTTTTCGAAAATTTTTCGCTGCAAAATCGGCGAGTGCAATCGAATGCTGCCACCACCCAATTCGACACCATTCATTACGATGTCGTAGTGTTGGCCGCGCACAGCCGCCGGATTTTCGTCCAAGAGCGCGATGTCTTCGGCGACAGGAGCGGTAAATGGGTGATGCGTAGATACATAGCGACATTCTTCCTCGTCATAGCTAAGAAGTGGGAAATCAACGACCCAGAGCAATTGGAAATCGTCCGGAGCCAGAGTCAGGTGCCCGCGTTCCTGCAATAGTGCGGAACAATCGAGGCGCACGCGACCCAAAATTTTCGTGGCGTGCTCCCAGGGTCCGGCGGCGAAAAATAACACATCGCCTTCTTGCAGCGATGTTTTTGCCGCTAGAGCATTGCGTTCTTCCACGGAAAGAAATTTCGCTATGGGTGATTTCCACTCGCCATTTTCGACTTTAATATAGGCCAATCCCTTTGCCCCCATGGATTTAGCTCCGTCTTCTAATGTGCGCAATTCTCCCTGCGTAATATCGGCCAAGTACTTTCCGTTGATTACTTTAACAACACCGCCGTTGGCAATTGCCGAGGAAAAGATCGAAAACGACGAATGGCGGAATAGGTCGGAGACGTCAACTAATTCCAAGGCAAAGCGTCTGTCCGGCTTGTCACTGCCGTAGCGGTCCATGGCTTCCCGAAATCGCATGCGTGGCAGGGGGAGTGCCAATGTCTTTCCTAGAACATCGCTCCAAATTCTTGCCAGTAAACCCTCTACGAGCGCATAGATATCTTCCCGGTCAACAAATGACATTTCCAAGTCGATTTGCGTAAACTCCGGCTGCCTGTCCGCCCGCAAGTCCTCGTCCCTAAAGCAGCGCGCCAGAGAGTAATAGCGCTCCACACCAGCCACCATGAGCATCTGCTTGTACTGCTG
>JAITFC010000115.1 GCA_031281635.1 Puniceicoccales bacterium
ACCCTTTCGGGATTTCCAGGAGTGGAGCTGAAACCAGATGTCAAATTGAAATTTCTGAAAAATGGTAGAGTTGAGTTCACAGCAAATGGCAAAACTTGGACTGCAAGCACTACAATTTCCGAAAGAGACAGAATTGTCAAATTAACTTTTTCAAGATTATCAGACATAGATACTTTCTGGGAAATGAATAATTGGCGCAATGCCGTTGTTGCCGGCGAAATGAATTTTGAAACATTTGCGGATTGCAAAATTGAAATTCTGACTCATTTCCCGGAAGGGAGGAGCAAACTTGTTCTGCAACTCAATGAACGCGTGCGATGCGTCGATCGCGACGGTCGTAGCTTTATTATCCTGCGACAGAGTGACGGCACAGCACTTGAATTTCTCGTATCAGAGGAATCATACAGTCGAGGAGTACTGACGGTCACGTTAGGAAACACACATGCGAATTGGTTCAATTATATGCATCGACACAGTGATTTAACTCCCGGCATGACAGCATATGAAAACATAGAGATTGGAGGTATTTCTGCAAATACTGTTAAGGAAAGAAGTATCTATATTTCTTTCGAAAACGACCCGGCAGATTATTGCGAATTTCCACTTAATTCTACGATCGAGTTTATTAGAAGTAACAGCGGAGAAATACGTCAGATTAAGGTTTCGACTGAAGGTGGAACCGTTTATGTTGACGTGGAAAGCTGTCGTGAACCTTGTCTTTATAGATTTGTAGGCAGAGACTCAGCAATTTTTTTTACATTAAAAGATTGTGATCGAAGAAGACTAGAAACGATTGGTGTGAGATCTTATCGCACTGTGCATGAGGCAACCGTAGATCAAGTCATGGGAAGGTTAGATAACTATACGGGAGACATTTCTCAACAATGTTTATATGATTTACGCGTTAGAATACAACAAGCCCATGAAAATGGCGCACAAATTATTTTCGATAATAGCCTTCTCCGAGAAGAGCTCCGAATAGTATCAAATAGAGATATAACACAAGAAAGATTGCGTTTACAAGAAAATCCTTTGCCACATGATTTCGGCGAAAATGGAGATTTTATGACAACGTTAGAAGGATTAGGAATAGCTGGAGGTCCGCTCATTCATGATATGCCAAGAGATATCCTCACTCTTTTAATTGGAGGAAATGGCCTCGATCCGGCAGTCATTAATCCAAGTTTTCAACATGTTCAGCCTGGTGATCCCCGCGGGGCCAAAAATTTATTTTTTGCCCGCTTACGCGAATGTTGCAGGTCGCAAGAAATTTTTCTGCGTGCCGCGACTGGCCTGCTTTCAATGAGTTATACACAAGGATATGCCGATTGGCAGTTCATTCCTTCGGCAATTCCACTGCCGAATGGGAGGGTGGATCCAACAAATTTTCACCGTGACATCCTAGCCATAGAAGATGATGGATCCGTCATAATTGATGCAATCCACATTGCGTGTCATGAGGAAGATCTAAGAGCCGGAACTCCCTTCAATTTTATCCACGTGCGACGCAAAGTGAGTCCTAATGGTTCCGTTGAGATATTAGAAGCCTGCCGTTGTTCCGCCCTGCAACCTAGCCAAACCGAGACAACGATCCAATTCTTTTGATGAATGGGTATTAGAGCCTTGCAAAATAGACATTTTTCAAAATTTTCAAAAACAACCTAAAAACAGCCCGAAAAGTGGCTTGAAAGGTTGGGTTTTAGGAGTTTTAAAAAAAATGTCTAATATAAGACGCTGGGTCCTTCCGCAAAATTTCGAAAAGAACCCGCGTAATTCATGATGCGTTTTTGTCGATTACGTCGGCGTGATTTTTCGGGGTTGTGGTACGGTGGCAGCGAACGGGACAAAAAGCAAGAATTTTTTAAAATTTTCTGATCCTTTACGGAAATTTCTCAACGATGCAAACATCGACCAACAAAAATCTCGCGAAAGCCCTAATACCAGCCGCCGATTAGCGCAATCAGCACACTGATAACAGACACTAAACCGCACTGTTTTGGTACGCTCAATTCATACGCAAAACTTTAGACCAGAGTAAAATTGTCTCCCAGGTAAAATTTTCGACACAGTGGATCGTCGAGGAGTGCTTTGCTATTGCCGCAGGTCAGGACTCCGCCGTCGTGAATGAGGTACGCGCGGTCAACGATCGAAAGGGTTTCGCGCACACTGTGGTCGGTGATGAGGACACCGATGGAACGCTCTTTTAGAGAAAGAATGATGCGCTGGACCTCCTGGATGCTGATGGGATCGACGCCGCTAAATGGTTCGTCGAGTAGAAGAATTTTCGGCCGAATGAGCAGGGCACGGGCAATTTCCAATCGTCGCCGCTCTCCCCCGCTGAGTGCGATGGCCGGTTGCCGTTCCAAGTGTTTCAGGGAGAACTCTTCCAGGGCCTGTTCCACGCGTTCTTCTCGTTCCGCACAGCCGATTGGAAGGACTTCTGCGATGGCCTGGAGATTTTGTCGAACGGTCAATTTCCGAAAAATTGATAGATCCTGTGGCAAATAGCCCAATCCCTCACGAGCCCGCTTATAGATTGGTTTTTTGGTGATATCCGACTGGCCGAGAAAAACTCTGCCCGCACTCGGTTTAACAAGTCCCACAACCATCAGAAAAGTCGTTGTTTTTCCAGCACCATTGGGACCGAGCAGGCCAACAATCTCTCCCGCATCGACATGCAAGCTTACGTCGCGTACGACAATGCGATTTCCGTACGTTTTTTTCAGATGTTCCGCTCGCAGCATGGCCAACTCCTTTTAACGCAATGCAATACCAGTGAAAGCTTTGCGCAATTGTTCCGCGCGAAGAGTTTCTTGCCGTTCTCCGGTAATCCACACATTCCGAATAAGTTGCAAATGAATGGGTTGCAACTCCACAATGAATGCATCAATGGTGGGGATAAGCTCTGAGGGGAAAATTTCCATGCAGGCAGCAAGACGCGCCTGGGACAACAAACTGAGAGCCTCCGCGAATGACATGCACCGGGCAGATGTGAGCATGCCGAGTACGCGGGAGAAACGATCTCCTAATTGCTCTGGCAGAGTGCGTTCCAACTCTCTGCGCGCCATCAATTCCTGATCGCGTATGGCCTCACCGACACCGTGCATGCGCCGCAAAATCTCTTCTTCGCTCTCGCCGAGGGAGCTGCGATTGCAGATCTGGAAAAAACAGCCATCCGCCTCTGTGCCAGTCCCGGAAAAGCCTCCGATGGCGCAGCCGATTGTCTGTGCGGCGTAAAGAATTTGCGAAATTCTTTCCGTTGCCACGAGACCGGGCAAAAAAAATAGCAGAGATGCGCGCAAACCAGTCCCCAAATTCTCCGGGAATGCGGCGAGATATCCTTTTTTGTCATCGAAGGCAAATTCTACGTAGCGAGCCATTTCGTCATCGACTCCATTTACGACGCTGTGGGCCTCGCGCAGTTGCAATCCCGACATTATGGTGCTGATTTTTACGTGTTCCCCGTCATTGAAACGGACCTGCATGGGAAGATTATGCATCTCTGCAATGGCCACATGAGAGCCGGATGCGAGAAAATTTTTCCCGCACATACGCCGCTCTTGGAAATAGGGCCGTTCCGGGACGGCTAACTGCCGCAGTTGCCAAAAATGGAAGTCGCCATTGCATTTCCGCAGCGCTTCATAGCCGCGGGATAGTTGCGCCAATTGCATGTCCGATGTCGCCCAAGAAGGAAAGCGCTCACCGGCGAAATTGCGCGCGATGCGTATGCGCGAACTAATGATGACGGGTTCCTTCCCGGTGACCCAGCAAGGAGTAGTGCGTGCGTGCGAGATGAGGAGAGAATTCATGCAAAACCGTTTCCCATTCCGTAGGCGCAAAGTGATGCCGTTGCAAGCGGAATGTACGTGTTGCCGTAAAATGGGCGCAATTTCTGTCCCGATGGGTCTCTGGGACGTCCCGTGGCAGGAATAAACATTAGACTTTTTTCAAAACTCCTAAAACTCAACCCTTCAAGCCACTTTTCGGACTGTTTTTAGGTTGTTTTCGGGAATTTTGAAAAATGTTTATTATCGTTTCAAACCCCGGCAGAATGCCTACAATCCGCTGCAAAATCGTAAATATGGAAATTTTGCGAATTCATAACAGAATTTCTTAATTGTTTCGTCTCTTTGTCTTGCGATACTGTGGATATTGGCATACAATCGCTAGAAAAAGTTAAAAAGCTTGCAATATCTCATACGCTCTATGATGTGATGCTCACAGAGTACGAGAGGAACATTCTCATTTTCGAGAAAAACCGTGCCGCAACTTCACGGAACCAAACGAATTTATGCGATGAGGAACTCTGGGTAAGTGGTTGCGCACCGTCGGGATTACTGGCATGGGACTCATCGCTAGAAGGAATATCGAAGTTAAGTTCACCCCCAGACAGGTCGCCTTCAGACATTCCAGGCGCATCGAGTGCACCGTCTAAAAAAATAATTTCTGCAGACAATTCGACACCTCTCTCCTCGCTGTGATCAGATGGAGGGCTATGAAGAGGCAGAGCGCTTAGCAAAAAACATAAGATGAGATAGTTCTTTCCCTCCTCGGTGTGGAACCTAATCGCGAGCCATGCTCGAAAAGCGGGAAACAAACTGTGTGAATAGCAGAATTTTAATAAATCCCACGCTGCACCCGTCCTATGCTCTTTCAATTCGGGAATTGATGCCGCTATCTCCTTGCAATACACGCTCGGATTTTTGCCTAGTTTTTTGGCGTGCTGATCAGCTTTGGTACAAAAATGCTCAATTTGCTTAATTCCGGGTCCGGCGAATTCGCAACCCTCACACGTAGGCACCTCGTGATTGTCTCATAAATTCCCACGCATTGCAAGCAAATTCTGGCATTGTGTATCTCGACGAAAAATTTTGCTGAAATTTTTTTGCATTCACGTGCTGCGCCGAGAAAAAGTTTCTACGCAAAGAGGGCTTTTTGTGCCGTACTAAAGTGCAATTTTGCGAATTCGCCGAAGCGATTGGCTCCGAGGTGTTTTATGAGACTTTTCCCCTGCTCCAAGACCGCTTCCCCGGCTCCGCGCAGCAATGTTTCTCCGGCAATTTCCGATAGATTTTTCATGGCTCGCAGGAATTCAGCCCGGGCAACAATGGATGCTGCCGCCACGACTGGATCTTCCTCGGCACGCGGCCGCATCTCGATTTGGACGGGCACATTGCGAAAAAAATTCTGCACCAGCGGTTGCCGGGAAAACTGGTCCAAAAGGACGCGGGCAACACTTCTGCGCAGCAGCGCATTGGCGAGACTTTTGGAATGGTACCAAGCGAGCAAGCGGTTGAGATTTTCCTGAAATCCACCATAGAGCTCGTTGTACTTGCGCATGCTCAGGGAGAAAACCTCTACGGTCACTCCATCGGTTTCGCGAATGCACTTATCCAGCGCGAAAATTTGCCCGTCTGTTCCAATGCTTTTGCAGTCCTTGACGCCGGCTTTCATCCAGGCCCGCACCTGATCCCCTCCGGCAATGACACAGGCAGACACTAGCGGCCCGAAGAGGTCTCCCTTGCCCGATTCGTCCATGCCACCGTGCTCTTCGAACCAATCCGGATGGAGATC
>JAITFC010000116.1 GCA_031281635.1 Puniceicoccales bacterium
TAGTCCAGATGGTCCGCCGCGTCCCACATCTCCGTGTCTATCTGCGTTTTATCAATCCCGCCGCCGAAACTAGGAACCCGTGTCCCTGGAACATGCGGCGTCGCCATCCCTGGGCTAAATATCGGCACTGTAACGCTCGACGCCCCTCGGCAATCGTATTCGCGGGCAATATTTACCAGCTGCCTCTGCTTCCTAACCTGCGCGATAAATTTCGGCGTAAACTTGGTCAGGTCATAGTTTTCTAAATCTTTGTACATTTGCTCTTCCATTCAAAAGTGCGTTTTTTTGCTCCCCATTTCCGAATTTCTCCGCGGCAAAAGGCACGACCGTTGTTGTTTTTTCCGCCGCTTCTGGGACAATTTCTTGCGGAACCGCATACAGGGAAGGGCAGCCCGTCGGCCGGCCTGTTCGGTCGCTCTACAAGACCTATTGCGAAAGGCCTTACTCAGCGCTGTGCAAGTCTAGCATTAGTGGAGAAAAATGTTAGCGCAATTTTTAGCATTAGCAGAATATCGTACGGTTTAGTTCGGTTTTATTTGGATTATAAAAACCGCCAAAATTTCCATAGATTCTTCAAAAAACTCCCTACGGTACGTTTTGGCACTTATTAACAGGATTTGGCCCCAAACGTCCCGTAGAAATTGAATTGGCGAAATCCTCGCAACAGGCTCCAACGGCTACGTCACAGCCATTTGCTCAAAATTTTTCTACGGGACGTTTTGGTCGAAAAAAATTTTTTCGTCCCGTAATTTGACAGAAATTTTTGCGCACAAAAAAATTCCCACGCGATGAAATCGACTATCGGAACTATTGGCGGCTCACAGGCCCATCAAAAATCAGATGAAATTTCGTTTCTTACGGCCCGCCAGCTCGCAAAGCGCTGGGGACTATGCAAGCAGACGATTTTAAAAATCAGCAAGGAATACCAACTTCCGTCCGTCACGTTCGGCAATCAAATAATCCGCTTCCCCATTGGTATGATCCAAGAAATCGAGCGGAAAATCATCGGCTCAAAGTTCCCCATCATGCGGGCCATCCGCGAAGCCTGCAGCCAGGAAAAGACCGGCGACCTGAAAGTGGAAATTCTATGAAAAATTTATTGACCGCAACCCAGATATGCAATTTAAGCATTACCAAGATTGCGGACGTTGCTGTAGTCCAAACAAACTCTCAGCAGCAGCGCGATTTTCTTGTAAGCGGGCATGGTGTCCGCGTCAAGGCGAAACTGCGGTGTTTGTTGTCGGAATTTATTTTTTCCGCATTGGGCCAAATTTTTTAATGAAAGGCCCATGCCATGCACAGTAAAGTCGCAGTCATAAAGGAGCAGCTAGCACAGCGTGCCGCAGACTTTTGCGCCCATTTGTTCCCCGATGGCAACTATCGCTATGGTAAATTTTATATCGGAGACCTGCATGGGAATCCCGGGAAAAGCCTGGTAATCGCAGTCGATGGCGAACTGGCTGGCCTCTGGAAAGACTTTGCCACTGGAGATGGCGGAAGCAACTTGCTCGAATTATTGCACCAGCGAAATGGCGGAAATGATTTTTCCGCCGCCATCATAGAGGCGGAGAAGTGGCTCGGAGGACAAGCGCCTTGTGCCATAGTGAAAAATCCGCGGCCAGATGGCGGTTGCCAAAAGGCAAGGCGTGTGAGCACCAACGACTTGGAGAAAGGAACGAAGGCGGATATCGCCAAACTGTCCACGCTCCTGCGGTGCAGCCTGGATGGAGTTCAATACGCCTCCGAGCAGGATGTTCTCTACTTTTTCTCCAACTTTGAAAATGGCCGCTGCTGGACGGTAATGCCCGTTTTTTCTGAAAAATTGGACGGGAATGCTTACAGCTGGCCATCGCGACCTGGTTGCGTACGCCAGGACCGCCGCCTCGACGGTGAACCATTCCGCCTGAGAGACTGGACCGAATGCAAGGCGCGCACGGTCGGTTCTCCCAAATTCCCAGTCGCCCACTTTCCGCTCAAAAAAAATGTGCTCCTCTGCGAGGGCTCATCGGACTTCATCGCCGCACATTCCCTAATCTGCGCCGAGGACATGCAAAGCGAATTCTCCGCCGTATCCATTCTTGGCGCTGGAAACAACATCGCCGAAGAAGCCATCGGCGAATTTTCGGGACGCAATGTGCTCATCTTTCCAGACTACGACACAGCTGGAATCGGAGGCGCAAGGCGCTGGAAGGAAGAATTGGAGGCGGTTGCAGGCGCCGTTCGATTTTTCGACTACGCTGGGCATAAACGGCAAAACGGCCAGCCCATTAAAGACCTGCGTGACTTTCTCCAAGTGAATCAGGACACCTTCGATTACCATCGCGAAGTACAGTACCCACTTGGAGCATTTTTGGTGGCTAACACTAACATTGAATGTGAAAACCATGAATAATAAGGTACAAAAAAATCAGTTTATCAAGGAAAAAATTGAGGATCACTCACTTTTTCCAAAATCCCGCCGTCAGGAACTGCTGGAGATGCTTGACCCAGGCGAATTCCCCGTGGAATCCTTCCCAGAAAACATGCAGGAGTGGATGGCCTACTTCAAAAATGAATTCGGCTACCCGGAACCTGCTACGGCCATGGTCATGATGTCCGTACTCTCTGCCTCCATTGGATTGCAATTGAAGGTCATTGGCGCATCTAAACACGGCGCCACTCCACTAAATATCTGGACTGTAATCGTTG
>JAITFC010000002.1 GCA_031281635.1 Puniceicoccales bacterium
TTACCCGTTTTCGCACACTCCCGCAACATTTTGATGTTTTCTTCGTTCAGGCCATCGACGATAACGGGGTGGAGATTGGCAGAATCTTCGCCCAAGACAGCTTGTACGCAACGGGATACGCCACCGCTAAGTGAAAATTCCCGCGCTTCCCGCGCCGCCCGTCTCCCGGCTTCGTCCTCGGCGCAGGTGGAAACATCGACATTTCTCGCTTCAAGGAGGGCCATAACATCTTCAAAACTAAGTACGTAATCAACGTGGGGATTTTGGTGCACCTCGCGGAATTTGGCGAAGCACGGACTAAAAAATACAAGAACGGCGTTTGGTTGTTCGCTGCGAAGCATTTCCGCCGTATAGTAGAGGGGAGTTTTCGCCTGTGACACGTAGGGTTGGATTTCGGGCAAGTGCTTTGCAACAAATTCATTATAGGCAGCACAGCAGGAAGTCGTCATGAAGGTCTGGCCACTCCCCAGATGTTCGTGGAAATCACTCGCCTCAACGCGAGCCGTTTTTTCGGCACCGATGGCGACCTCGCAGATCTGCCGAAATCCCACATTCCTGAGAGCCGCTTGCACTTTGCCCTGCGATTCGGAAAATTGGCCCGCGAAGGCAGGGGCTGGCATCGCAATCACATCTCGACCTTCCTTCATTTTCCTCAGCACGTCAATCAGCTGGCTCTTGACGTAAATTGCGCCGAACGGACACGCACCGATACACTTACCGCAGGAAATACACCGGTCAAAATCGATGCACGTGCGGCCGGCACTGTCCTTGGCGATCGCTCCCGTGGGACAAGCACTTTCGCAGGGAACGCAGGCGCGCGCGATGGCCCCGTATGGACAAGCTTTCGCGCAGAGATTGCACCGCTTGCACTTTTCCCGGTCGATTTCCATCTTATCATCTCCGGGAGCGATGGCTCCGAAGTGACAGGCCTGCTTGCACGGCTTTGCCAAACAATTGCGGCACACGGCAGTAACAGTCATTTCACCGTCTGGGCACCGGTCACAGCTGTGGCCGAAAACGGTCAATGGGTACGCTTCTGGACTTTTTCTTTCTAGAGCTCGTTTGGCGAAGGACGCCAGAGTTGCCGTGCCGTCATCTTCTTCAACGGCAAAACCTAGTGCCGCCAATACTTTCTCCCGGCAAACGGCGACTCCGTCCCGGTCTCGCACGCGACCATGGCACGGGCGTGCCCTCCACTCGGCCTCCATCTGTTTGGCCGCTGCTTCGATGGCTTCTGGAAAATTTTTCGAATCAAAGGCGCGAGCAACGCGCACCAGCACATCTCTCCGTGAATCACGCACGACCGTTTCTAGAATTTTTCCGTCCATCTTGGCCTCCGCCACGCGGAATTTACATGGGAAGCAAATGCATGCAAGCACAGAACAGGCATTTCCAAATGGAAAAGTTTTCGCCTCAAAGTCACACTCGGTTGTGCAATTAGCTTGTGCCGATTTCCAGCCACGTGGAAAGGTCCTGCAAAACGACACCGGTTCCGTTGGCGACGGCTTTGAGGGCATCATCGGCAATAAACACCGGTAGAGACGTACGCTGACGCAAAAATTTATCCAAATTGCGGATGAGAGATCCGCCACCGGCTAGCACGATGCCGCGGTCAACTAGATCGGAGGAAAGTTCTGGAGGACAACGTTCTAGCGTGGATCTGATCATATCTGCAATCGCATTGAGGGAGGCGCCCAGAGCTTCCCGTATTTCATTTGACGCAACAATGACCGTTCGAGGCAACCCCGTAATTGTATCTCTCCCTTTCACTTGCAAAGAAATTTCCTGGTCTAATTGCGTGGCGGAACCCATGCGGATTTTGAGATCTTCCGCCGTGCGCTCCCCGATGAGCAAATTGTGGACGCGCTTCAAATAATTCACGATGGCGACGTCCATGGCATCCCCACCAATGCGGAGACTACGCGCGTAAACAACTCCACTTAAAGAAATTACAGCTACTTCCGTTGTTCCTCCTCCGATGTCCACAATCATGTTCGCCGCCGGCTCATCGATGGGCAGCCCGACGCCAATGGCCGCTGCAACTGGTTCTTGGAGCAGAAGAACTTCTCTCGCACCAGCATTCATGGCTGATTCGCGGACGGCACGCCGCTCCACCTCGGTAATCCCAGACGGGACGGCAACGACGACTCGCGGGGCAACGAAGCGGGCGTGGCGGCATGCCTTGGAGATGAAATAGCGCAGCATGGCCTCCGTCACATCAAAATCGGCAATGACCCCGTCCTTCATGGGTCGCAGAGCAACGATATTTCCCGGAGTGCGGCCCAGCATCAATTTTGCCTCATCGCCGACGGCGCGCACTTTTCGCGTATCACTGTACAGCGCAACGACACTTGGCTCATCCAAAACAATTCCGCGGTCTCGCGCGTAGACGAGAGTGTTGGCAGTTCCCAGGTCGATGCCGAGGTCATGGGAAAATCGGCCGAACGCGCGACTCATCTGGCCCCAAAGAACGTGAAAAAATTTTCCTATCATCTTCGCCCCAGCTGCTATACTTTGCAAATCTATGGAGACACTGTCAACAGCATTTAGATCAATATTCTCGCTATTATGCTGCCGCAGAGAAATAAACGCACAACACCTTCCAGTGCAATATTTTCGCCATTTCAGACTCCGCTTCCGATGTGCAAAAATATCGTGTGACAACACTTTTTTCGCATGTTTTCGGACTTATTCGGCCATTGCGGTGAGTATTTGTGGGAGAAATTCTTGCATTTGATTGGCTGTTTTACGAAAAAATTTGCCGGGCCAATCCTAAAAACTTCTAAAGCCCCGGCGGCCTTTGGCCGCCGGGGCTTTTTATGTCTTTCACCAAAACGCTGCTTGGAAGCCATTTATCCCAATCTCAGAATGGGACTTCTTGCCGTGATGCGAAATGTACGGCGCTTTGCGACAATTAAACGGCTAAATCAGCCACAGGAGCAAAATTTCGGTGCAATTTCCAACCTTGCTCCGCCGCAACATGTATGATTGCAGCCACATTCCCACTGGCGGTCGTTGATGAGCACCTTAAATTCGATGCCGCCCTCCAAACTAAATCCACCCCAACTCCAGCGATTTGGTCCTTCGTTTTTCATCACCTGTCCCTTGTCCCAGGTAAGGCCGGCACCGCGTCCGCGAATGGTTAGCCAATTGCCATAGCCAACGTCGATTTTTGCAACAATTGTTAATTTTCCTACGCCGGCGATGATAGTCTGGCAGGAAAGAACCTTGCCGCAATCGTTTTCCCGGGCGAGTTGCGTGCATTTTTCTTCGACGGAGCAAATTGAATGTGAAACGCCACAACAGCAGAGATTTACGCCCTCACGGCAGCAGTCTTTACGGCTGCCACAGCCCCTATTAGCCGATCCACGGCCAGCATTACTCGAATATCCCATAGCGGAGTTATTCTACACAACCTCCTGTTCGTATGCAAGAAAAAAATGTGCGGTGAAAAAATTGTCGTAAAAAAAATTCTTTACCGTTCATTCTCCGATGATATTGCTGTGACGTGGACGAGCGCTACGAGAAGTTAGCAGATGTTTTGGTGCAGTTTTCAACGACCGTGCGGCCCGGCGACCGAGTGCTGGTGGATGCGAGTGCCGTGCCAGATGAAATTGTGCTTGCGGTCATGCGTTCCGTAAAAAGGTCTGGAGGACATCCATTTGTGAATATTTCCCGGGCGCGCGTAAAGCGAGAATTTTTGCTGCACGGGACGGAGGATGATTTTGCGCTGATGAGTGACTGGGAAGCGGCGAAATTTCGTTCCATGCAATGCTGTATCCTCTTGCGGGGGATGAACAACAGCTTTGAAATGGGCGATGTACC
>JAITFC010000081.1 GCA_031281635.1 Puniceicoccales bacterium
GAGTCAGGAGTCAGGAGTCAGGAGTCAGGAGTCAGGAGTCAGGAGTCAGGAGTCAGGAGTCAGGAGTCAGGAGTCAGGAGTCAGGAGTCAGGAGTCAGGAGTCAGCTATTATATGCCATAAAACGACTGTTTGCCAAATTAGCGGCGGTTGTCGCGTTTTCGTGCCCGATGGCGATGAAATGTGCGGACGAGTCCTCCCACGAGTCCATCAGCATAGAGATCCTTTCAAGCATCTCAGATCTCATGGGTTTGTTTCATTTGCATGGAACGGAAATTCGCAATAGGGAGGTCGGCTGTTCCCTTTTCTGGGGAGCAGAGAGTGCGAATGAAAAAGATCTGCTGTCGCGCATTTTTGCGTACTGGTGCATCGCCGAAGGAAATCACATACTGCCGCTAACGCTGAAGTGCATTGACGACATGCACTGGGAAGACACTTCCCTATATGCTGGATTGACGTATTTAAAGGAAGTCAAAAAAACGGCGGCATGCCGCATCGGACCTCGCATTGCTCTGAATGGTAAAATTATGCGCCAACAAACGCCATTAGTTCCGATCAAGACGAAACACGCAATTCTTGACGGGCTGGTCGCCCTGAATCTTGAAAAAGATGTAATCTGCGGGGAATGCGCCATGAAACCAGCGGCTCTGCGGGCAGTCATTGGCTTGGAGTATTTGCTGGCAAGCCACTATTTCGGGCCAATCCGAAGCTATGAAATAACTTTCGATGATCGTGGAGACTACGGCATTTTTCCAAAAAAGAGCTACGGCCCAACGGCAGCATTTGTTTTCATTGGTAATTTTGTCAAAGCGGTTGGCAGCAATTGGACTGTATGCGGCCAATTGTCCGAAAGAATTGGCAATCACTACCTGTGCAGCTCTGCCAGCATATCTGTCGTGCGCGCATTTTGATGGTGACTTTTTGCCTGTCTGAAGAATTTAAAAATGGAGTTCTGCTATGAAAAATTTTGCAATATTGAATGGATTCTTACGCCGTTGCACATTGTTATTTCTTGGCCTATGGACGGCGCTATCCTACGGTGGAGAAGATGGCACCTATGAGGAGGAGATCAGCATAGAGGAAATCAAACACATAGTCGGTGGCATCCTAGCCCGTGTGAGCGGAGAATTTGCGGGAGCAAAGCGCGGCTATATGTGCACATTGCTGCAAGGTGTAGAAAAGCAAGTTTTTGACTGCAAAAGTGATAGCTGGTTTTCCAATTGGTTCTGCGGACGCGAACATTCGCAGCGGAAAGTGCAAATTGGTCACACGGCAACATTTGGAGGTGGCTCCATTGGCGGGGCAATTGTGCGCCATAGCGTTCCAGAAAAAAAGAGAATGTACTGCGGCGCAACTCTCTGGTGCATAGAAAACAAAATTAGCCCTACCGTCGATTTGGTAGGCGCAGTCAGTGCCCTTGACTTTGACTATCAAGAAATGATCGAAGATATGTTCTAGGATCCAGGTGGTAAATGAAACGAGCCCGAGCAAGACCAATGAAACGTGTATAGGCATTCATATTCGTGTTGGTGCTCTGGGGCTCCTCGCCCCAATATCACGCCAACGCAAAGCGAAATAACTGTAATGCTTCCCCATTTCTTAGCCTCCTGTCAATCAATAGACTTTTTTCGAAACTCCTAAAACTCAACATTTCAAGCCGCTTCCCGGGCTGTTTTCGGGAGTTTTGAAAATGTCACAACAGTTATTTCGCTATCAGTCACGCAGCCTAAACTCGTCCACCGCTGCCGCCAGCTCATCGAAATCTTTATCTTCAAGTGCACCTATGCCGAATATTGTATCGACCACTGTCTCCGCCATCAAAAAATCAATGGAGCTAGCGAAATTTCCTCTTTGCATTAGAACGAGTTTACCGGCACAAAACTCGCCGTGAATATGTTGCAAAACTTTTATTGAATCTATAAAGTCTCTAGCAGTTATGCCGTGTCGACTGACATCTATTGCAGTGGAACGTAGAGCTATCATTATTTTACCAATGATATCAACTACATCTAATCCCTCTCTGTCCCCCATTACATATCTCAGAAAATCATACAATGGCATGTCGGGATGTTGTGCGAGCAGTTCTTTTCCCGCCGCAAACATGCGCGAAGCAGATTCCGTAAGACTGCGGTTTGTTTGCACTATGTACTCTAAGCCAACTCTTGCACGCTCTCGTAAATTATTTAGGTCAAAACCGAAAAAAATGCAAAATCGTGCCGCTATCAATGCATGTAGAGGACTCATCCCGGAAGCTATAAGAACTCCTTTTAACGCAGGAATAGAAAAATTACATATAGACACATCTCTATTTGTAACCCCATATAGTAACGCTACATATTCATCACAATTGCCAGCGCATACCTGGATGCCCCTATTTTCTGCGACCTCAGCAAATGAATTAACGACTCCATCCGGGATGGAGGGGGGTAGACGAAATCTACTTATGCTCATTACGGCTTCAATTTTACTACGACTTCTAAAACAATGCAAGGAAAATTTGACAAAATCTCAGAAGACTGCCATGGGGCGACGTCTAGCACCATTTCTCGAAGAAAATGTTGCTTTCGGTAAATTTTTTGCCGAACATCTACACATGGGGCGACGATCCGTTATTTTGCTCATTCGCGATGGCTGGGGAGTGATTTCCGACGAAAAAAAATTTGATAGCCTATTTCCGTGGGATGCTACCTGGCAGGGAGCGACGCCGCACGTCGATTTTCTGCGAAAGCGCTGGCCGCACACGGAAATTCGGACGGATGGTTTGGCCGTTGGGCTACCGGAAGGTGTGATGGGCAACAGCGAGGTGGGACATCAGAATATTGGGGCCGGACGCGTGGTAGACCAGGAAATTGTGCGCATTGATAAGGCTATTGCAGACGGAGCATTGCGCAATAATAAAGTGCTCCTAGAACTTTTTGCGTTTGTAAAAAAAAATCGAACGAAATTGCACCTCTTGGGTCTCTGCTCCGACGGTGGCGTGCATGCCATGACACGACATGCTATTGGGCTTCTGCATCTTGCGAAAGAAGCGCAAATTCCAAAACTCTGCTTTCACGCCATCACGGATGGGAGAGACGTGCCGCCGGGGAGCGCCCTGGGCTACATAGAGAAGATGGAACATGAATTTCAGAGGATTGGCCTCGGTCGCGTGGCGTCAGTCATGGGGCGCTTCTGGGCCATGGATCGCGACGGGCGCTGGGAGCGGGTGGAACGGGCCTATCGCTGTCTTGTGGGAGAGTCCAATGAAACGGCTCCATCGGCAAAAATTGCCATCGAGAACTATCATAGACATCCGGCAACGGCGACGCAGAAGGGTGATGAATTTGTGCCTCCGACGCTCATAGTTGATGGAGCGAGTGGCTCCGTGGAAACAATTTCAGACGGCGATGCGGCCATTGTGTTTAACTTTCGCGGCGACCGGCCGAGGGAACTCACGCGGGCGTTCATCGACGAATCTTTTCAGCATTTTCCCAGGACAAAAAAATTGCGCATTCTTTACGGCACGATGACGGAGTACGAAAAAGGGCTATGCCCGAACGTGTTATTCCCAAAACCGAAGCCGATGATCAACATTCTCGGCGCACATCTGAGTAAGCTTGGCTTGAAGCAATTTCGCACGGCGGAGACGGAAAAGTACGCCCACGTGACATTTTTTTTCAACGATTACCGCGAGGAACCTTTCGCAGGCGAAGAGCGCCAACTCATTGGCAGTCCAAGAGATGTTCCCACCTACGATCTGAAACCGGAAATGAGCGCAGCAGCCGTGTGCCAGACCATTGAAACGGCTATTCGTTCGAAAAAATACGATTTTTTAGTGGTAAATTTTGCCAACGCCGATATGGTGGGACACACCGGCAATTTTGACGCCGCGAAATTTGCCGTCGAAGTTGTCGATGGGTGCGTTGGTAAAATTATGAGCGCAGCGCGCGACGTGGGTGATGCGTTGATTGTCGCCGCGGACCACGGCAACGCCGAAGAGATGTGGGACTACGAACACGGCAGTCCACATACACAGCACACGACTAATCCTGTGGAGTTGTTCATCTTTGGCGATGGATTTGAAAAAGCATCCCTGCGCGAAGGCGGGAAACTGTCAGACATCGCACCGACGGTCTTGGACATAATGGGCGTTCCCAAGCCGGACGAAATGACTGGACAAAGTTTACTGGACCCATTGTAAAATTCTAGGGTCTCTAGCGCCAATGCGAGTGGACACATTTGCCAATGCGTTCCAGGACGACGCGCCGCATTTCGTTCTGTACCTGATCCAGTGGAGCATCAGCTGAAATGGTGTGGAATCTCCTGGGCTCTTCTCTGGCAATGTCTTGATAGGTGCTGCGCACGCGTTCGAAAAATGCTAGTTTCTCCATTTCTACGCGATCCGGCGTGGTTCCGCGTTGTGTGTAAATTCGGCTAAAGCCCCTTGCCGGAGGCAAATCCAATAGGAACGTCAGATCGGGGACGCAATTGCCGATGGCGAACCGATTGATGCATCGAATGGTTTCCAGTGAGATTTCGCGTGCGCCTCCCTGGTAGGCGATTGTCGAGTCGAAGTAGCGATCACAGAGGACGGTAACTCCGTTTTTCAGCGCAGGGAGGATTTTTTCGCGGACTACCTGCGCGCGACTGGCCAAAAAAAGGAGCAATTCACTCTCATTGCACAGTGCTGGACTCAAATCCACTCGCTTCAATAGATGCCGGATTTCTTCTCCGACGGCCGTGCCACCGGGCTCACGCAATTCTAGAACGGGAATATTTTGCTCCAGCAGAAAATCGCGCAGCATGGCTACATTTGTGGACTTCCCTGAACCTTCGGAACCTTCAACGCTGATAAACATCGGAGTCCCTTCTGTCATTTTCCGCCGGACGTTCAAGCAATTGTGATAGCATTTGCGTAAAGCGTGACCATCGCGCCGGCGTTGGAGCTCCGGATGCGGGCAAAAACGAGTTCAACCCCCGGCGGGCATAGGCCCGCCGGGGCCACCAAGAAAAATTTCCCGCCAAAAAGAACGGCAATGCTACTCCAAATAGAAATTCGGACCAATCGCCGGCTTTGGATCTAATTTTCGCCATTTTTCTTGAAATTCCTCGCAGGAAACGGCAAATGACGGAGCAATTTCGATGGGGAATGGCGGAGTACCGTTGGAGTCGCGGATGAGATCCACCTTTGCATGGGCCAGCCAATCGGCGAATAGGCGCATTTGATCGCGGTAGGAAGTTTCCGGTGAATCGAGGCCGCGGGGATTTCTGATGGGACTGAATAATTTTTCGCGGCGACCTTCCAACAGTAATGTGCGCTTGGCATGCAGGAGTAGATCAAAGATGAAATATTCTAATTTGTAGGCGTTTACCTCGACGGGCCGGACGAGATGCCCAGCCGAGTTGAGGTAGGGAATTTTTTTAGGGACAGCGTGCAATGGCAGCATACTGCGGCTGCCAGGCTGGCAAAATGGCAGCAAAAAATCGATGGTAAAAATGTGCATGGAAACGTTGGCCAGGCGGAAGTGGAGGCAATTGGCGGCATCCATCGCCGTAGCGCATTCCACCGGCAAATCCGAATGTTCCACGACGCGCAGTTGGTCATCAATGGACGCGAAAATGCTAACTCTTTCCCCGGCAAAAGCTTTTCGCACGCAGCGGCTGGACATCTGCGCATTTTCACTCACATGAAATCCAATGAATGTCGCATCAAGTGGCCTGGCCAGAGGATTATCAACCTGACAATAGCTCAGGTGACGTATGCCGCGTTTTTGCAATTTTTCCAATGCACCGCAGCGGCCCATCGCCGGCAAAAGTCCGCCGTGTCCGTCTGGATTTGTGGAAATTGTGTCTGCGGCTGACAGCATCATTTGGCCGTTTAAGTCCATGGAAGGCAATTGTCCCTGCGGAAAAATATGCACGGCCGTCAGCCCGAAATTATCGTTCTTAGCAAAATATTCTTCGGTCTCCCGCAGGTGCTCGACTCCTGTCATAATGAGCCAGGGAATTGCGTAGGAATAGCGCCTCTCCTCCGCGCGGATTTTTTCCGCAAATAGTTGGAAGAAAGTCTTCTGCTTCACCGGTGTGACGGGAAAAAGTCCTTTGGAATGGTCGAATCCGAGACGCGTCCCCTGCCCCCCAGCAGCGGTAACAACGGCCAGTTCTCCGCGGCTTAGAGTTTCCATGCCAATCGCCCGCGCCTGCTTCCACTGAGACTCCTCCTCCGGTGTATTGGGAAGACCGATGCAGGGAGGCGGCTTCAATCGAAATCCATCGCAGGACGTTCGCCGCATCCGCAATGTCTCCCTTCGCAGCAGCAGCAAATCCAAATTTTCCAAAAATGCCAGCAAGGACGCATGCTTCTCTGCCGGCAAATTTTCAAAAAACGCCCACAGGTGTTCTTGTTCGCTGCGCACCAAGAGCTCATACAAAACCTCCCCCTTACTTCTTCCGCGATTTGCCATGGCCTTACTCCTCAAAAATGTAGACAAACTCATCGCTTGCCGCGTACCCGAGGCGCTCTTTCACAATTCGCTGGCGAAAATCATCCTCCAGCGCGAAACGCCGTGCGTAGGCCTCCAAAGCACTCAATTCTTCCCGCAGATGTGCTCCATGATTCTGCAACTTTACATAGGAAAGCAGGTCATGGTGGTAGCGCGCGCGACTCGGATGGACCGCAATCGCAAATAGCAAAATCGGTGCCAAACATAGGACTGCCACGCGACCGACGGTTCGAATGGCGGAACAGAATGTGGTAGAGCCTCCCATACGCCGGGCCGTTCTATCTTTTAAAACTTTCTATTGCAATACATTTCTTTGTTACTGAAAATGTCAAAATTCTGTTTACGCAGGAATTTTTCGTGCGCCACTTCCCTAAGAGAGTGCCATCCAAACGGCAAAATTACGTCTTAGCGCTGCTCCAGCCGCAGCGAGAGACCTGACAGAAAAAATTTTCCTCCTTTTCCACGACCGGCGAAGGGCCGCGACGCGCCATTGCAAAAACGTATCGTCATTTGCGGTGCAGTGCTAATTTCGAGATTGGCGAAAAAAATCCTGGAAAATTTGTGAAAAATTCCTTGACTTAGCCTGTCCGCTTAAAAGAGGCTGCGAGGGATTTATTTTTCTATATGCGCAATTTTGCGGAACAAAGTTTGGACATTGCTCGGCACATCTTCGATCGCTGGCTGGGTGCGTTTGGGGAAGACGGAACGATTATCGGTGAACGGGGGCAACCATCCCGGCGAGACGATGCGGGATATTTTGCGCATGCGTTAGCCGTTTGCGCCGCACTTTTAGGACAAAGAAAATTGCCGCAAGGGGACTTAGTGAATGCTGCGGCCCAGTGTATCGCCACGCAATTTTACTATGCGGCGGATTGCCTTGAAGGCTGTGCGCACGCGGCGATGGCACTGCTGACACTCGGTGTAAACCGCAGCCGCAATCCCGCCTGGGAACAATTTCCCGAAAGCATTCGCGGATCCATCAGCCGTTGGATGCGCATCCATCAGCGCCACACGGAGTCCGAAAAATTTTTTGCCATCATCCGCTGCGTCGCCGCCTTTTCCATGGGCTTCGTCGACTCTGACGAATCAGACAAAAAAATTGAAAACTACCTCAATGACCTCGTACGCAGTTCATCCGGCGGTTTCGTGAATACTGCCGCCGAAGAAGGAAATGGCCGCTACGACGCCTCCGGATTGGAACGTCTCCTTCTCATGCGGGAGCTGTTGCAGCGCCATGCCATCGTCTACGTGCGCGAGCGCCGCCTGCCCGCCCTCCGATCTTGCATGCAGAAATATCTGCGGATGTTCCCAATGCTCATTCAAGGCGACGGAAGTTCCTGGAATTACGGCGAACCGGCTGGTTGT
>JAITFC010000086.1 GCA_031281635.1 Puniceicoccales bacterium
ATCACACTGCCGCGCCAGGGGAGAATTTGGATTACCGACGATGGCAACGAGTGGAGATTGGAAATGCCGCAGCAGGGGAATGAGGGTGAGCAGTTCGTCCGTTGTCCCACTGCGGGAAAAAAGTAGCGTCGGATCACCCGGAGAATAGATACCCAAATCGCCGTGCAATGCGTCCGTTGGATGTAAAAAAGTGGATTTTGTCCCAGTACTGATGAGTGTGGTCGCAATTTTTTGCGCGATCATGCCGGATTTCCCTACACCGCAAAGCACTACGCCACCCGCATGCTGCAAAATCAGCGTGACAACTGCCGCGAAACTCTCCGACAGCAATTCCGCCGTCTTTCCAATGGCCGCCGCCTCCAAGTGCAGCACCTCCCTTGCCAGTGAAACAAAATGTTCCGAATTTTCTTCCGTGCCCATAGATGATCTCATTTGTTGTTCCTAGAGAAGTAGTTGCCTCGCCAACCCTTCCGAGGGTTTGGAAATTTTCCCAAATTGTCAAAAAAAATCATGTGCGTGGAGCCGAATTTTTTTCTTCGCATGCATAATTGTGCAACTTCCTTAGTTTGAGGCGTTTTAATGTTTTCATATTACAACTTATGATTTTTAAATGAAAATTTTATTTTTTGCTTGTCAAAGTATTTTTTTTCACACATGGAATTGTCAAATGAAGAGGGAATCTTTAAGTGAAGAGGCAGCGCTATCACAAGCCATACAGGAGATTAACCGGCAATTCGGTGATGGTGCGATAATGCGCATGGGAGACGCTAAACACATGAACGTGGAAGTTTTGCCAACCGGTGCGCTGGCCATCGACCAAGCCCTCGGAGTTGGTGGGCTGCCGCGGGGGCGAATTTGTGAAATTTTCGGTCCGGAATCATCGGGAAAAACAACTTTTTGCCTCAGCTGCATTGCTTCCGTGCAGCGTAACGGAGGTGTGGCGGCTTTTATCGACGTGGAACATGCGCTGGACCCAGTCTATGCCCGCGTTGTCGGCGTCCGCCTCGAAGATTTGCTCGTATCTCAGCCGGAAAGTGGCGAAATTGCCCTGCGCATAACGGAAAATCTCATTCAATCCGGTGCCGTAGATCTCATTGTGGTGGACTCCGTTGCTGCTTTGGCCACGCGCGCAGAGTTGGAAGGTGCTCTCGGAGATACACTTGTCGGCGCACAGGCACGATTGATGGGGCAGGCAATGCGAAAATTGACGGCATCAACGGCAAAGAATCAATGTGTGTGCTTGTTTACCAATCAATTACGCATGAAAATTGGGAGCGGATACGGAAACCCGGAAACAACTCCGGGCGGGAACTCACTAAAATTTGCCGCGTCCATCCGCATGGACATTCGTCGCGTTGGACCCATCAAGGACGGCGATGGTCGAATCATCGGCAACCGCACGCGCCTGAAAATTGTGAAAAATAAGGTAGCTTCCCCATTTACGGAGTGCGAATTCGACATTCTCTACAATGAGGGCATTTCACGCCTCGGGTCTCTTTTGGATATGGGCCTCGCCCACGGGTGTTTGCAGCAGAGAGGACCATGGATTGCGTTCGGCGACAAATTGCTGGGGCAAGGTCGACAGGCGGCAAAAACATTTCTGCAAAAAAATAGTACCGTTGCCGAGGAATTGGAGATCGCAATCGCCGCGGAATGACTTATTTGCCAACGTGTGATCGATGGTTCGGAATAACACGCTTCGCAAAATTTTTATCCAAACATTGGATGGGGATTGTGGAGGTTTCTGACAAAGTTTCGGGACTGACAATCTTAAACGTGGTTTTGGGGAAATTCCAGACAAATTTTGACGACAGCAAATCCCAGCGAAAGTCCCCAAGTGAAGTCATTTGGGACGTGCCTATTTTCTTTTACCTTTTTCTTGCAAATTGATAGACTTGCACCAAATGTGCGGTTGTCAATGCTAATAAAAGACAACGAAGTACTATTGCCGCTGGGGCTTAGGAGGCTTGGGCTGACGCGGACCCTGCGGGGAAACGGCATTACTTGGTCTCTGCACACGCATCGCCAGTGGGCCGCAAAGGGTCATAATCACCAACTTACATATTTTGCCAATTGCAAGTCGACTCCCCCTTCCTGCGACGCAAAATCGCTATCTCCACTGGGAGTTTTTTACGGCATTGATTCGCATGGAGAATGGTTTACGCCAAAAGAAGTTGCCGCGATTCTCGGTAGGACGGCACAATTTGTCCGCGATTTGCTGGAAAACCGGTGCATTCTCGGACACGCGCTCAGCACTCGAGGGAGTTCTGGGAGAAAATCTCACCAAATTCACCGCAGTGCCTTGGAGTTATATCTTTTGGAAACGGCCAATTTTACTACGGACGAGTATAAGCAACGACTTTTGCGGCTCATCCGGAGAATGTCGAAGACTCAACAGGACCAGTTGCGCAGCGAAATTTAAATCGGCAGCATTGTGTTGTTATTTTTGTAAATGCTGATATGTGGGCAAGTTAATGAAAATTCTGCGGAACAATTTCCCTGGCGGCAATTTTTTACCTTGAATTCTTTGAAAAACCCACGCTAGATACCAGAGCGCCGAGATAGCTCAGCCGGTAGAGCAACGCATTCGTAATGCGTGGGTCGTGAGTTCGAATCTCATTCTCGGCTCCATCGCGCGACCCGGGATGGTATCGCGACTACGTTCACCGGACAGTTTGTCCTCAGAGTTTTATTGCTATGCCCACGTTCGAAAATACTACGGAAAGCGGAAAGGCCGTTTTTTCCTTTGATGAAACATCCATCGACCAGAATTCGGTCTATGGTTCCCTGGCGGAGGGGTCCGCACCGGCGACGGGACAGGATCCCGAAAAAGTGATTCCACCGAACCGGAAGGGCCGTTCGCCACAGCCGCGACAGACAGCTGGCGGAGGTACGAATGTGCCGATCTCGCGCGGCCGACCGCGGAAAAATTTGCCAGCCACCGAAGAGGCTGGAACTGAAAGTCATGTGCCGGCGCCAAATGCGGTCATTACTCCTCGAGAGAAGGTTTATGTTGTGCCGGACGGCGATGGAGATCTGCCTCCGGACGACCCGTTTGCCGGCCCGCAGCGGGAAATAACTGCGCGCATTGCGCCACAATCGCAGCAGCGGGAACGTTCACAGGGTCGCACTCTCGGCGCATCGTCTTGGAACGGAAACAATTCGCGCTTCCGCAGCTCCTCCCCATCGCAGGCCATGGAACGACCCAATCGCAACATTGGCCCGCGCAATCAAATGACAAATAACACGTTCCAGCCGAGACGGGAACCGGGAAGTTGCCCCCAAAATTCGGGACAGACTGGATATCTCCGCCGCACGCCATTCGGGAATCTTGGATCCTGGGAAAAATTGCAAACGGTGAGCACTCTGGAAACGGCCTATACGGACCTGTTTTCCGGGGAAGATGCGTTGAATTTTTGGGAAATTTCCTCGCTGCAAGGTGCACAATTGGAAGCACTCGCCACATCCTTAGAACTGCCATGGAACCCCTGTGATTCCTGCCGACAAATGCTCATCGACACATGCCTTAGACGGGCTCTGGCGGGACGCACTCCCATCCGAATGGAGGGATATTTGGATATTTTCCCCGACGGGAACGGCTGTCTTCTGCTGCCTAAAAACCGCTTTCAAGCGGCCGATTGGAGTCCCTTTGTCCCCCGTGCACTCATTCGACACTGGGGCCTGCGAAGTGGCCAATTTCTTCGCGTATCCGTCACCCTTCCCCGCGACAATGCTCCAATGGCCTGTGCTCTGCGCGTGGAGTCTGCCATGGGGCAGGATGTCTCCGAGGCGACGCGGTGGCCGCAATTTCGCGAATTGACGCCGTTTTATCCCACAACGCGCATGATGCTGGAAAATGATGCCGTACCGGCGACGCAAAATTTCTCCATGCGCATCGTTGACCTGGTGGCTCCCATTGGTTTCGGGCAGAGGGGTCTCATTGTTGCTCCCCCGCGCACTGGGAAAACTGTTCTTCTGCAAGCATTTGCCAATTCGATCATGACAAATCACCCGGATGTTCACATGATGATATTGCTCATCGACGAACGGCCCGAAGAAGTGACAGATTTTCGGCGAATGGCTCGCGGTGAGGTCTTTGCATCAACCTTTGACGAAGCGGCTGACAATCACGTGCATCTGGCGGAAATGGTGATTGAACACGCCCGGCGGCGGGTGGAATGCGGCCAACACGTCGTCATCCTACTCGACTCAATCACGCGTCTGGCCCGCGCCTACAACACGGTCATGCCGGCGAGTGGTCGCATCCTGACCGGTGGAATTGATGCAAATGCCCTTCAGGGGCCAAAAAGTTTCTTTGGCTCCGCACGCAACATCGAGGGCGGCGGCAGCCTAACAATTCTTGGCACAGCTCTCGTTGAAACCGGTAGCCGCATGGATGACGTGATTTTTGAAGAATTCAAAGGAACGGGAAATATGGAATTGCACTTGGATAAGAGTTTGGCGGACAAACGCGTATACCCAGCAATCGATGTGGCACGCAGCGGGACGCGAAAAGAAGAATTGCTCTATCATCCCGACGAACTCTCCCGAATTCATCTGCTGCGACGGGCACTGATTGGTCTTGGAACGGCCGACGCAATGGACATGTTGCAGCAGCGCATTCGGAAAACTCGCAACAATGTGGAATTCCTAATGACGCTGAATCGCAATTAGATAGCGTTGGGTTCACACCCAAACAACAACCGTTCGCACCAGTTCCCCGCCAGGTACACGTTCCCTGGCCGCGGGAGCCGCAAAAATTCCCCCTGAGGAATAAATTTTTTCCTTGACGGCCGACCATCAAACGTTCTCATGCTGCTATCAATGGCGTGTTGCGGTGAGACATCCACGAATGGGGACGACCATGGGAGTGTTGCCTCCTTGTCTAGACATTTTTCTGCGCGCGCCTATGTCTATGACCCTAAGAGGCAGCGCATTTTGCTATTAAAACATCGGCAGTTGGACATTTGGGTAGAGCCCGGAGGCCACGTCGATGCCAATGAACGTCCGGATGATGCGGCGGTGCGAGAGGTGTTGGAGGAAACGGGAATTATCGTTCGTCTGGTCAGCGCGCCGGCCCCGAATTTTCCCGCAGGTGTGGAAAAAATGCTTGTGCAGCCGTTGGGCATTCGTGCAATGTCAGTCGGGCCGCAACATGAACATGTGGAATTCATTTACGCCTCCGTTGCCGTAGATGGATCGTTAAAAAATGGCGAACGGGAATTCGACCAGGTCCGTTGGTTTACTTTGGAGGAAATTCGTTCGGCGCACGCGCAGATTCCGCGCAATGTGTGCCTGTGGAGTTTAATTTGCGCGGAACATGTTACATCAAAAATTCTAGCGGAGGAAATGGAGGGTATGCGATACGATGGAAAGTAGTGCGGATCTGCGCCGGTTGCAGAAAGTAATCGGCTATCGTTTTCGAGAAAAGCGGCTATTGGAAATGGCACTGACTCATCCATCTTACGATTCTTCGCTAAACAATTACGAACGCCTGGAATTTCTCGGTGATTCCATTCTATCGGCCATTCTGACTGAGGAACTTTACAGGAATTTTCCTGATAGGTCAGATGGGGACTTGGCCATGTACAGAACCGCGCTCACCAATGGACGTTTTTTGGCGGAACTCGCTCGGGAAATGGAAATTGGTGCATTCATCCGCACAAAAGCAATGGCCAATCCACAGCAGCGGGACTCCATCCACGAAAATGCACTCGAAGCGCTGATCGGTGCCATTTTTCTAGATTCGAAGTATGCGAAGGTGCGGCGCGTTATCCTCAAATGGTATCAGCCTCTCAATGAGCGACTTGACACGGAATTAAAACGAACTAATCCCAAGGGACGCATTCAGGAATTGATCTGCTCTTTGCGGCCGAATGCCGTCCTTGACTACCGGCTCATTGCCGAAACGGGCGAGGCCCACGAACGTGTTTATAGTGTGGCACTCTATTGCGAAAAAGAATTATTGGGCATCGGTTCCGGATCTAGTAAGAAAATCGCTGAAAAAAATGCCGCTTTCCATGCCCTCGAAGTTATTTTTCAGAGAGCAAAATTGCAAGTGTAGCAATAGCCTGCTCATATAAATGAAAAACGCAGAAATTATCGACTAAGATCTTATCTGCACAAAAACGTATGGCAAAAAAAATGATCTAAAGCTTGTATTGGCAAAAAATGGCTATTTTTCCTGGTGATTGTACGCCAATAGCCACAGTATCAAATGCTTTCTGAGTTTATCTAGCGTTTCGAAAAAGTATATTTTCACAGTTTGTTCTTTGCTGGAACGGTTCATACACTCTATTAAACCGTTGGTCCATAGGTGTTTAAACTTCGTTAGCCTGTGCAAAATGTCGTGCTGAGCGCATTCTGCATCGAACGGATGGACTGCCATGTTTTTCGGCTGTAAATGCTTGGCCAGAAGCTTATAGGTAAATAAAGCGCCGTTGTCTTAGTGGATCTTTTATCGTACCGCAAGACAATGAGACGAAACAACTAGGCATCCTTTTCCGCAGTCAACTCCTCCTGGCTCACTTGGTCAATGTTCGCATTGCCCTCGGTACGTCCATCAGCGACAGTTGATTGCACAATATCCCCCGAAGTTTCATTTCTAACGTGATCTTTCTGTGCGCGCAACACTCTTTTTCGCCGAGCTCTTCTTGATTTTCCATGTCCCTCATCGTCCGCGGACAGCAATTCGATGATCGCCATCTTTGCTGCATCTCCCTTGCGCGGAACTAATTTATAAATGCGCGTGTATCCGCCTGGCCGCTCTAAAAACTGCTCTACTAACTCGTCAAAGAGACGTTTCACAGCTGTCTGGTCGCGCACGCGAGCCACGGCCATGCGCCGATAGTGCAATTTCTGCTCCGGAACATTGGTGCGCGATGCTTTGCATGCCAACGTGATAACCTTCTCCGTAAACGGCCTCAATGCCTTAGCTTTTACGAGAGTGGTCCGAATTTTACCGTGACGTAACAAGGCCGCAGCTAATCCCGCTAC
>JAITFC010000113.1 GCA_031281635.1 Puniceicoccales bacterium
AGCTACGGTTTGCAACTCAACGGCGTCGCGATCAAATACGAGAGGATGCACAGCGGTAACGGCCACAGCTGGAGAACGTTAGAGGTAGATCGCTATCCGCAAAATGTTTCCGAGGCACAGCCGCTCGTTCTCACACTGACCGTCGAGTTGGCCG
Source organism: Puniceicoccales bacterium (assembly GCA_031281635.1). Lineage (GTDB taxonomy): Bacteria > Verrucomicrobiota > Verrucomicrobiia > Opitutales > JAIRLM01 > JAITOA01. The sequence goes on from JAITFC010000113.1 coordinate 155, forward strand.
GCTCGCGCAGTCAGAGTATTTCGCAGAAAATTGTTACGCGAACAATTGATTTGGAGGATACGTCGTGGTGGAAATTGCATCTGCCGGCGCTGGAAAATCTTTTTGATGATGATTTGCAAATTCTTGCCGTGGAACGCACATCAGCTTTGCCGCGCGAACTACTGGAGGGATGCATCGCCGAATGGATGGACGTTGAGGCGGAATGGGACGTCGTCCGCGCCACGGTTTCCTACGCCACGGAAAGCGGCACGGTCAACGCACAGGAAATTGCCGTTCGCATTCTCGCCACCGATGCCGTTAGTCGCACATACACACATGTTACGGCGTTTGAAGGAGAGGAAGATACACCAGATGGTCTCGCGCAAACTCTCTATGAAAGTTTCGCCACTTGTCCCCACGAAGGTTCCGCCGTTTTGGTGGGTGAAGAAATTTTTCCCGTTTCCATGGGCAATTCCGTCAACGTTGTCGGATCCCGTCCGGCCTGGGCGACGATGAATGCTGATATCCAGGAATGCATTGAGTCCGTTGATGATGGCACTGTGAAACTGCGCTTTGGTCCCCCGGCACATCTGGGTTTGCAGCAACTTGTTCAACTAACCCGAATGAATCGGGGTCGGGAGGCGCCGAGGACTGCATGGACGCGCGTTGCCGGAGAAGGTGGTGCCGGAGAAATTCAGCAACCAACGCATACGGCAGCGGCGAATACGCACGTGGGAGCAACAACTTACGGTAAAATTCTATTCACGCACAGCGAAGATTCCACGCGGCAGATGAATTTCGACGCAGATCTAATTGCGCTGTCAGGCCTTGTGCTGCAGCCGCGCGAGGAATATGTTGTGGAAAATGGCGAGCTGAAAATGCGCCTTACAATTGCGTCACAGAATTATGACATCGAAGAATAGATTTTTTTTCAAAATTCTAAAAAATCGATCGGGAATGGCTCTGAAGGGCAAATTTCAGGAATTTCACAAACAATCTAATGGAAAGCAAAAAACCGTAAAATTTGGAAAAATTGCCATGGAATTTCAAACATTTGTTACGGCGGCCAACGACTTTGGATTGCCGAAAGGGAAGCTTCCATTGGCGGCGACGGGTGCGGAAGTGCTCATCGATTTTGACCCGTCCACCATCGCGAAAATCTACTGGTTGCTACAATCCTTGGAAATTTCTTATGCCTACGAAGTGAACGAGTTGGGAACATTTTCTTCGTCCTACGTCGTCGAGAGCGCCGTGGAACCGCTGCAGCGCCTTCTGAACCCAGTCACATTTAGTCACGAGCAGATTGTCGACGGTGTGGGCCAAGTTTTCGAGTGGGCGACCGGTGATGTTCGCCTCGACAACGCCGGACGCTATTCCTATCAAATGCAACTTTGGGAAGCTTCCTACCCCTATCAGGAAGTTCTCCTATCTATCGAACCGCAGGCGAATTACGATCTATTGGATTCCGCAACGATTTCCCTATTCGGGAAAAATCTCACACTCTATTTGCAGGCACTTTCCACAATGTCTCTCAGCGGAACCATCACGGCGTTTTCCATCACCCATTCACCCTAATATTTCTGGCGAACCTTGGAGATCTTTGCGGAAAAACTTCCGGAATCATCTTACGGTCAGTTTGTCAGATTTTCCAAGAGTGTTGGACGTTTCAAAATTCTCCAAGCTAGCCTTTTGGGTCTGCTTTGAAGCTGTGTCATCTGAGAGATTGACAATTTTGCGGTGGGAGCGGTTTTTTCGGTGCACGACTGCGTTTTCGGCGACTTCGCATGGTTCTTGTCTGTCAATCGGAGAAGGATAACCGATGAGTAGAGAAATTCCTACAAATTTTTTTTGAGCTATTGACATTTTTTCACGAGCTGCCTAGAGAGTAGCCACCGCCATTATGGGGAAGAAAAAAAATCCAAAAGTACTCAGACGCTTTCAGCCAAAGGTTTTCGCCATATGGGGCGTTCTTATCGTTGCTCTGCTGCTTGCGTGGATGCGAATTTCACCGGCAGCACCGGCACAGAATGTGGAATGGTCCGTCGAAGATGTTGTCGACGCCGTTTCCCGGGGACATGTCTTATCCGGTGAAATGCGGCCGGTTCCGGGCCGTGGTCCGCAATGGTATCGCATTCGCGGACGGGCACAGCTGGATGGGGCAGGCGCGCCAGTCGAGTTCAGTGCCCAGGGTCGTCTGACCGACGAGCGTTTTAGTCGCATCGTAGCCGCCAATGTTCTCCGCGAAAAACCGGGCGGAACGTTTCTTAGCGATTTGGCCCTCAGCGTGTTACCGTTTTTCATCATCATCCTCTTACTTTGGTTTTTCTTCGCGCGTCAGGTGAGAGGGGCCGGCAGAAATGCCATGACATTCGGAAAAAGTCGGGCGAGACTCTACGGCAATGGCGACAAAAAAGTGACCTTCAAAGATGTTGCCGGCTGCGATGAGGCGAAGGAAGAAGTGGCGGAAATTGTTGACTTCCTGAAAGATCCGAAAAAGTATAACGAGATTGGCGGCCGCATTCCCAAGGGATGTCTCATGGTCGGCCCCCCTGGCACGGGTAAAACATTGCTGGCTCGCGCCATTGCCGGTGAAGCGGAAGTCCCATTTTTTTTCATCAGCGGTTCCGATTTTGTCGAAATGTTTGTGGGCGTGGGAGCTGCGCGTGTTCGCGATCTCTTTGAGCAGGGAAAAAAACATGCACCCTGCATCGTGTTCATCGACGAAATTGATGCGGTTGGACGGCAGCGGGGAGCTGGTCTCGGTGGCGGCAACGACGAACGCGAACAGACGCTAAACTCCATTCTCGTGGAAATGGATGGCTTTGATGGCCGCGATGGCGTCATCATCATGGCGGCGACAAATAGACCGGATGTCCTTGATAGTGCGTTACTTCGCCCCGGTCGCTTCGACCGGCAAATTGTCATTGACCTGCCTGACATTCGGGGCCGCGAAGAGATTCTCCAGGTTCATGCGAAAAAAATCAAACTAACCGCTGACGTGGATCTGAAATTACTCGCGCGCAACACTTCCGGATTTTCCGGTGCCGATTTGGAAAATTTTCTCAACGAAGGGGCACTACTGGCCGCACGTCGTGGGAAAAAAGTGGTCGATCGTGGGGATTTGGAAGAAGCGCGAGACAAAGTTGCCTACGGTCGTGAACGCAAGCGGCTTATGGATGATTCTGACAAGAAAATTACCGCCTACCACGAAGCCGGTCATGCCATCGTGCAGGCAACGATCGATGACGGACTGCTGCCCGTGCATAAGG
>JAITFC010000019.1 GCA_031281635.1 Puniceicoccales bacterium
CCCGCCGCAACCATGTTTTCTACAATGTTGTTATGGAATGCGGGATATGACGGAACTTGGATTTTTTTCAGGTCTTTATCCGGCGATGAAACCCGTCAACAAATCGATGCGGGTGTGCCGTTCATCACAGCAGGTTGAGTTAGTTGTTATGTACCGTTATCTTGCAGTACGTTAAAAAGTCTACTATAGTTATTCGTGTTGTCATTGGCGCCGTGTAATTCACGGCTTGCAGAGTTGATGTTTGCAAAAGAGTCATTGTGTGGCCAGAGCATGTTTTGGCGATTTAAGGATGGGAGTATTGGCGCGTTTAAAGGCTGGAAAGATGCAACGCGATGTCGGGCAAGGGTTTTTTCTGCGCCTTACGGAGGAACGCAGCAACTGGCAACGGCGGCGCCAACGCCAACCTGAATGGCTATAAAAGCGGTAAAGGCACTTGCCGAGAGTTATTTTTTTGTAAAAAAAGTCTTGCTTTTTATTTTTTTTCACAGAAAAGGCGTACATGGTTAGCAGAGTGATTCCCTCCGAAGTTCGGGTAAGCGTTTTTGGTGTACTAGATAGAATAAATGATAGCGATGATGCTACTATGCCCGATTATCTAAAAGTTGTATATACTACTAATACTGAAGAAGCATGCCTCATAGTCAACAATATATTGATACGTATTTTTCCCTTTAGTTGGACGCTGCGTGTTGGATTGATGAATAGAGATAGTGGACGATTGGCGCATGGATTTTTTGGCAGCAGGGTTGAATGTCAGTATGCCAGACTCAGGGCATCAATTGAAAATTCGTTTCTAAGAGAAGCCATGCGGTTGTTCGAAATAGATCCTAATTTGCTATCTGGGCCAGCAAGACGGGTGTTACGGCTATGTGCGCGCTTTTCAGATGTAAATTTGCCGACGGTTGAAGAAGCTTTAATTCCACGAAAAATTATCCCCTTGCCACAGGCTCTCGACACGGGATCTTCAATATTGATGACTGGTGTAGATGATACATTACGCGTGGAATTATTTGAATCCATAGCCGGATTGCCGAATAATGTATTACACGTTGGCTTTGTCTACGGCGCAGCTAGCGCTACGCATCTTCTGTGGGCTCTCCACACGATTGCATTAGCTGCATCAATTTCGGCGGAAGATCGACATAGTAAAAAAGCGACACCTGTGCAAAAAGAAAGAGCAAAAACACATCTAAGTGTGTGCAATAATGTTTCTTACATGACGACATATGAAAATTTTTTAGCACTACTTGCCTGTTCACTGGATATTGTTTTAGGACGGCAAAAATCACGAGGGGCGCATAGTATGATATCCGCGATGAGATATGGAGTTGAAGTAATTGAAAGCAATTTCCGAGTGTGGCTCGCTTTTTTTGCCACATTTTACGGCATACCCATTGTGCCACATGAGGTCTCTACACTGGCGTTTAACTACATGCTATTTACAGGCAGTTTATGTCCTTCATCTTATCAACGTGTTTTCCATTGGGTATTCGCGACGGCCAGTTACACAGGAGCAGATCAAGCACACCGGGAAGCGCTTGTGAAAATAGGCGTTGATCTCATAGATCTAATATGCCCGGGAGAACTTCGTCGAGTGAATGATTGGTTTGTTCTGGAACATCCGAACGTAGAATCGACCGTCTTTCAGAATTTACATGACATCAAGTCCTCTGCAAGGAGTTTTTCAGTCTGTATCAGATCCATGGAATTGTTGCAAAACTATAAAGGTTGTGCTGTGTCGAAACCTTAAAAGTTAAATTTCGAGAGTTTTATAATGGGTCTTTTTGTTGTAAGTAACTGCGAAAATTAAACCTTTTGGAAAACCCCGATCAATAGATCCATTGCAAAATTCAAGAAAATTGCCCGAGAAGCAGCCTTAGGTGATAAATTTCAAGAATTTCGCAACGGGTCTAATCGATAGCGAGACGGCTTGAAAATGAGAGCTGCACGGCCGCGACAGGAAAGGCGAAAAGTGATTTTTTCCCATTGACTACCAGCCGCCGAAATGCAAATTTTACCACGCTGTGGCTGGTTTTTTTCGTTTTTTTGTGCTGTGTGCGACGTTGTTGCAGCTGGGTTGCGGCAAAACCAATCGTGCGGATTTGCTGCATGTTGGTCTGTCCGCGGACTATCCACCATTTGAGTTTACCGACAACGGGCAACTGGCTGGCTTTGACATTGACCTGGCTCGGATCATCGGCGGGGCCATTGGCAAGGAGGTAAAGTTTCACGACATGAACTTTTCATCCATCCTACCGTCGTTGCAGGGCAATGTGGTAGACATGGGAATTTCCACGATCACGGCCACGGAGGAGAGGAGCGCCGACTACGCATTTTCAGATCCGTATTTTTTCGAAGAATTGCACCTTATCTCACGCGCCAAGAAGCCGCTTGACGGTTACGAAGATCTGCGCGGCCGCCGCATCGCCTGTCAGCTCGGCTCCACCATGGAAATTTGGATGCGACGAGCGGCTCCGTCATCGGCGCATATGGTCCTGGTAGACAGTAACGTTCAGGCCATTGAGGCGCTAAAGGCGGGTTTGGTGGATGGCATCGTCGTGGACAGTTTTCAGGCAAAGGCGTTTTGCGAGCGCAATGCAGCTCTGAAGCATATTTTTCTGGACCGTTCCGGGAGCGGTTACGCCGTGGCCATGCGCAAAAATTCACCGTACCTTGAAGCGGTCAATAACACCATCAAGGACTTGCGTGAATCTGGCGATTTAGAAAATTTGTGTAAAAAATGGGGATTGCAGTGAAATTCATCGATGCTTGCTTCTTCATCGGTTCCGGGTTGTCAGTCACGTTTTTTCTGCTTCTCGGTGGCCTCGTCATTGGCCTAACTCTGGGCATCATCCTTGCGGTGTTGCGCTACAAAAATATTGGCCGACAACTCATTGCGCGCTACATCTCTATTCTGCGAGGAACACCTATGCTGCTGCAATTGAGCCTCATTTACTTCGCCATCCCGACTTTACTGGGGTTACAATTGAGCGTTCTCACGGCCGGAATTTTCGCCTTTGGTCTGAACAGTTCCGCCTACATGGCAGAGATTTTTCGCGCCGGCATCGAAAGTACACCGCAGGGACAATTCGAGGCGGCGAAGGTGCTGGGTATTTCTTCACTGCATACGTGGAAAGATATCATTCTGCCGCAGGTGTTTCGCGCGATTTTTCCGGCGCTGACTGGGGAAGTAATTGCCCTACTCAAAGAGACAGCCCTGATTGCCACGATTGGGGGTGCTGATCTCATGCGAAAATCTCAAGTCCTTGCAGCTGAATATTTTACGTATTTCACGCCGCTCTGCATTGCTGGACTTTACTACTACGCCATTGTGCTTTTTGTGGAAAATCTCTCGCGAAAACTTGAGAGGAGATTGGACCGTGCTCACCATTGACCATGTTTGCAAAACGTTTGGCACGCACACGGTTTTGCGTGATGTCTGCCTGCAAATCGACCGCGGCTGCGTTCTCGGGCTGGCAGGACCGTCTGGGGAGGGAAAGTCAACGCTATTGCGCTGCATTCAAGGTCTAGAAACCGTTGATAGCGGCAGTATTACGTGCGCAGGTCGGGTGGGATTTATGTTTCAAGATTTTCAGCTATTTCCGCACATGTCCGTGTTGGAAAATGTTCTCTACGCGCCACTTTTGCGAGCAAAGGGGAAAATTGCCCAAAAAACGTGCATGGAAAAGGGCGAAGAATTGCTGAAGCACTTAGACATGTGGGGCTTGCGCAATCGTTACCCGCAGCAACTTTCCGGAGGACAAAAGCAAAGGGTAGCTCTTGCGCGTTCGCTCGTTTTGAACCCGGATTTACTCCTCTGTGACGAACCTACTTCTGGCCTGGACGTGGCGATGCTGTCAGATGTGGTCGCACTATTACATTCTCTGCGTGAAGAACATACAACGATGGCTATTGCTTCCCACGATTTGTCATTTCTTGTGCAAATTTCGGACCGCATCATCATTTTGCGCCGAGGATGCATAGCTGCCGACATTGGTCCCGAACGATTTGGCGATCTGCCGCAGTTGGCGTCATCGCTGTTTGGATGAAAAGAATTTTGCGGCAGTGAGCGATTGGTTGGAAATTTTCATAAAATGAGTACCACAAAAAGTAGTTTTTCCGCAAAATCGGTGCAGTCGTCCAAACGCGACATTTTTTTGCTCCTCACCGTTTATTTGGGTGCAATTCTCCTCGCTGTTGCACTTTCACCTAGCATTTACGCGTGCATTCATTGGGCTAACGCGTGCTGGCCGTGCAATTTATCCAATTATCTATCTTCGCAATCATTTTCCAAAATTTTCAACCGCGTGCTCTATTTTTTCCTCTGCATCGGCTACATCCCCCTCCTTTTCCGCCGAAAATTAGCCATCCTCCGATGTCACTCCCATGAAAATGACAAAGTAATCGCTTCATTTTTCGGCTACTTTTTTGGGGGTGTCTGCGTAACTCTCGCCGTTGCCATTTTGCAAATTCAATTCTACCATTGGCACTGGCGGACGATTTCTTGGCCAATCTCTCTCTGTCGCATTTTTGTAAGTGCCCTTACCGTCGCCATTTGCGAAGAAATTTTCTTTCGCGGGCTTCTTCTGCGCGCACTGGAAAATGCATTTGGACTCCGCTGGGCTTTGCCACTTTGCTCCATCGCTTTCGCCCATGTTCATTTTCCCAATACTGTTACCGCGAACGAATTGCAAAATTTGAGCGGTCGTCTCACAGCGACTTTGCGACTATTTTCCGGCATCGGCGCCCCGCATCGTCTCATTCCCTTCGCGTCGCTGTTCCTCCTCGGCATGCTCCTCGGCATGCTGACAGTGCGGCACCGTCGATTACTTCCCGCCATCGCATTGCACGGAGGCATCGTTTTCAGTCTCCTGCTCTATCGAAAAACTGTGTATTTTGTTCCGGCACAAGAACTATTCTGGGGGAAAAATAATTTACTTGACTTCCCACTTTGCCCACTATTCCTAACCGCATTGGTTGGTATTTGTGGGTGCATTCGGAGAAAGAATTCTTGATTGCCTTTGGCCGCGACGCTGTTTCCAATGCGGCAAGCCACTCGCCACCAACGGCTATTACTTGCATCTTTGCGATCATTGTGCTGGGATGCTCAACTTCATCGGTATAAATGCTTGCCCAAGATGCGGAAGGCCGTACAGCGATGATGGCCGTGGTCGCGATGACTGCCCCAATTGCCGCAGTCGTTCCTTTTCCTTTCGCAGTGGTCGTGCACTTTTTGAATGTAACGGCCTCGGACGCGCCATCATACACGAACTCAAGTATCGCAACGGCCATTTTTTATTGCCAGACATTGGCCGCTTGAGTCGAAATTTTTTTGGGGAATTGCGCGGAAAAATTCTCGTTCCCGTACCGCTGCACTGGTGGCGTCGCTGGCAGCGTGGGTACAATCAAAGTGAGTTAATCTGCCAAGTCCTTGCGCGGGAACATGATTGCCGTGTCATTCACCTGCTTCGTAGACATAAATTTAACCGTCGTCAGACCGATCTGTGTCGCCAGGACCGCTACACCAACGTCGCCAAATCGTTTTCTCTGTGCCGGCGTGTTTTAGAAAAAAGCAACATCAACCGAAGTGAGGAAATTTATATCGTCGATGACGTCCTAACAACCGGTTCGACGATAGACGCCTGCGCAAAAGTTTTGGAAGCTGCTGGATTTCTTTCCATTCACGCAAGAGCCGTCGCCAGAGCATTTTAAAAAGTATCAGTCCCCAAGGTAGCGCCGCAATTGGCAGTTAAAAACCGATCGGATGTAGCAAATTTCCACAATGGCAACAAGTTATCACAGGAGTATTTGCCGACGACCAGTGGTGACAATTTTCGCAGTAAAAGATGTGGAAATTAACATTTCGCTGCAGTCGTCGCAAAGTGGAGATTTCCGTAAAAATGTGAATGCCGACGACTGTGCAAAGAGAAATCAGCATCAGCAAAGAAGATAATGCGCACAGCACGAAGTTCATGACTCTAGCTCAGTGGACGCCCAAAATAGCGCAACAAAAACGCTTCCAACCAGATACGAAAGCCAGCATCCTCTGCCAGATAAAACACTTTTTTACCATTTGTTTGCACCGATAGAAGAAAATTTTTTAGTATGTTTTCTTCTAAGAGCATCTGCTGCAACGAATTAAGAGAATCGACAGCCGGCTCTAGCAGCTCCATGGGGGATGCATGTTTTGTTTTGCGACAGTGCAGCGCGTGCAATTTCATAAGTGACTGCACCAGTGGGCGACGGCTGACATTCCACGTTGTTGGGTAGTACCCCGCGAAGACAGCGCAGGAATTCTCGGTCAAAAATACCGTTCCCGAACGATCGATGGAGTAAAGCATTGCCGATGGGAGGATTCTGGATGAGGGATTTAGCGAAAAACGCATCACCAAACGCATGCGACGATCCTTGGAAATCAAAATAGGACAAAGGAGAAATGGTGCATTGTTGACGTCCACGCTGGCGAGGCACTCCATCTCGAAGCCGGCACTTTGCAGCAACTCTTGTCCCAGGCGCCAGGTATGGGAATTAGGCCACAATGTGCGATTTTCAGCAACGGTATAGCGCGCTCCCAGAGGCATTTCTGCAACATTACACCGATAAACGTGCGACCAAATTACCGCACTTTCCGCTAGAAACCACAGAAGAAGGCCCGTGCTCAGCAGCAGGGCGAAGGGCGCTTGCGGTACGGAAAAAATTTTGAGCAGGCAAGCCAAAATGAAACCAATCGTTCCCCAACGAATCCAGCGTAACACTAAGGAGCCGAGGACATTTCGCGAGCGCGTGTCGATAAAAACGACGAAGGAAAGCAGGAAAAGTGCGCCACCAAGCCACTCGTGGTAAAGATTTATATTTTGTGGGGCCATGACGAGAAATTTATGCAGTGCCGCCGCGCAGAGGCATGACGACGCAGAGGAAGGAGCCGCCTGCGCGAAAGACCCCCGGGCTCAGATGATCGCGAAACTCAAAGGCGACTTCTTCCTCGGATAGCGGACGAAGAGGTTCGATTAAGTAGCGCGGGTTGAAGGAAATCTGCACTTCTTGCGGCTCCGGGAAGATGATAGCAATGCGCTCGTAGGCTTCCCCGAATTCCGCACTGGATGCGAACAACTCCAATAGATTTTCGCTAAATTTTAACGTCACCGATGGACTGGTTCCACTGCTAACCAATGTTGCACGCTGCAAGGAATTTAGTAGCGTCTCGCGGGCGACCTGCATGCGATGCACAGCCGTTTCCGGAATAACTTGTCGATAATTCGGATAGTTCCCCTCCACGACTTTACTGATGAGGAAGATTCGTTCGGGCATGCTGCCTTTTCCCGTAGCGTAGGCAATTTCGCAGGCAACCTGTCGATTGGAAAATGATAAGTCAACGCTTTCGGCGCCGGGCAGAAGTCGAAGAATTTCCGCGACCGCTTTCGCCGGAATGATAAATGTTCCATCAATTCCTTCGCAGGGAATGGAATAGAACGCTAAACGGCGACCGTCCGTTGCCACGAAGGAGAGACACTCGCTGCCCAACATTGCGCACACACCATTAAGAACATGGCGGTGTTCGTCCGTAGACTGGGCATACTCCACGCGGCGCAGTGCGTCGGAAAGTTGTTCTGCGGAAAGGAATAAACGTTGTGCACCATCCAGAGAAGGTAGGGCTGGAAAATCTCCGGCGGGAAGGCATGGCAAACGAAAAACGGAGCCGGCACCGGAAACTTTTAGGGATGTTTGAGATGGCAAGAGTTCCACATCGATTGTCGCGGAAGAAATGGCGCGCGCGATCCCGGCCAATTTTTTAGACGAAACTGTCGTTGCGCCCAACTTGTGTGCTTCAATCGGCACAGCACAGCGAATGCCGAAATCTAAATTTGTCGTGCTGAGTGACAGCGTGCTTTCTCTCGCATCCAGTAAAACATTTCCCAGAATTGGCATTGCCGATTTCGCCGCGATAGGATTTCCAACTGCTTGCAACCCACTGCATAAAGCTTCTCTGTCAACGGAGAATTTCATAACTTTCTTCGACATCTAAAGGGCATTTTCACTGCAGTCAAGACCGGACTATGAGATTTCTTTGGGAGAATTTTGCTTACGCGAGTTTCAGCTCGCATAAAAGGCCCATTGCGAAATTCAAGAAAAGCAGCCCTAGGTGCCAAATTGCAAGCATTTTGCAAAGGGTCTAATAATCTAATTTTCGCTTTTGCATGGAGTTGCAACTGACTGTGGCACACGAGTTTTGCGGTTTGTTTCATTCTTTTTTATCTTTGCGGAAAATGTAATGCGCAGAGATTGTCCATCACCGTCTGCGATAAATGTACCCCCATCGGGCAAATTTTCGGAGAGAAGTTGTTCTGCCAATTGATCTTCCAAGAATTCCTCGATGGCACGCCGCAGAGATCGTGCCCCATAGCGCGGATCAAAGCCACGGCCGATAAGAATTTTTTTTGCCGTTTCGGTAAGTTGCAAGGATAAGTTATGCTCTGCCAGACGTTTATTTAACTTCTCAATTTCCAGATGGAGAATGTCGCGCATCTGTTCTTCGCCGAGCGGTTTGAAAACAAGAATGTCCGTAAAACGATTAACAAATTCCGGTTTAAATGTGTTACGCACTTCTGCGAGAACACGTTCGCGCGTCCGTTCAAAATCTCCCTTTCCCCTGCCAGTGCCGAAGCCCATGGTCCCATCCTTGAGGAAATATTCCGCGCCAATGTTAGACGTCATGATAACTAGACTGTGGCGAAATGTGGCGGTGCGGCCGAGGCTGTCCGTTAATTTCCCGTCCTCCATCACCTGCAAAAGAATCTGAACCATCTCCGGATGAGCTTTTTCGACCTCGTCGAAGAGTACCACAGCATAGGGTTTGCGCCTCACCCTCTCTGTGAGCTGTCCGCCCTCGCCGTGGCCGACATATCCTGGAGGGGACCCAACCATTCGGGAAACGGCAAATTTTTCCATGTATTCGGACATGTCGATTTGAATGATATCATCTTCGTGGCCAAAGAAATGTTCTGCCAATTTTCGCGCTAGCAGCGTTTTCCCGACGCCGGATGGGCCGAGAAATAGAAAGGAACCGATGGGCCGCTTGGGGTCGCGCAGTTGTGCCTGGGATCGGCGAATGGAGCGGGTGAGTGCAGCGATAGCTTCTTCCTGGCCAAGAACTTCTTTTTGCAATGTCTCCCGT
>JAITFC010000009.1 GCA_031281635.1 Puniceicoccales bacterium
GACCCTCTAAGTTTTTGCAGTATGGTGTTGTCGGGAGATTTCCGCCGTAGATGGAGGAGCAACCGGTGGCGTTGGCGATGATGAGATGGTCGCCGAATAATTGGGTGAGTAATTTGACGTAGGGTGTTTCCCCGCAACCGGCACAGGCTCCGGAAAATTCGAAGAGCGGCTGGCGGAATTGTGACCCTTTGACGTCGTTGGAGAGTTTTTCCAATGGAGGCTGTGGCAACTGGCCGAAGAATTTAAAATTTTCCCGTTCCACATCAACCACATCGGTCCGAGGTACCAAACTAAGGGCCTTTTTGCCGCCTTCGTTGCGACTCCTAGCCGGACAAACTTCCACGCAGAGACCGCAGCCGGTGCAATCTTCGGGGGACACTTGCACGCTGTATCGACAACCGGGATTTTCTCGCGAGCGAAACTCGACGGACTGAAAGTGTTCCGGCGCATTTTCCAGGGATTCGGCCGGATAAAATTTCGCGCGAATGGCGGCATGGGGACAGACGAGGGCGCAGCGGTTGCACTGGATGCAGAGTTCACTGTCCCACTGTGGAACTTCCTGGGCGATATTGCGTTTTTCGTATTTCACCGTGTCCGTCGGCCAGGTGCCATCAACGGGCAGGGCGCTCACTGGCAAAGTCTCTCCGCAGCCCTTGAGAAGTGGAATTGTGACATCTTTCACGAACTGCGACATGGGGCAACGGCAGCAGTGGCAACAGGATGACGGCTCTTCCTCGGACAGTTGCGACGGATCCAATGTAACGCGGTGCAAATTGGCTAGGGTTTGATCAACGCAGGCAAAATTCTTGTCCACAACGGCTTGTCCTTTTTTAGCGTAGGTTTTTTCGATGGATTTCTTGATGGCTGCAATGGCTCTTTCGCGGGGCAAAATTCCAGATATGGCGAAAAAGCACGTCTGCATGATTGTATTGATGCGTCTTTCCATCCCGCTGGCGGTAGCAACTTTGTATGCATCGATGATGTAAAATTGCAGATTTAGTTTGAGGATTTTCTCCAGGCAACTGCGACGCAAATGCCGCTGAATTTCCTCTGGGCCGTGGGGTGCATTGAGCAGGAATACGCCGCCGGACGCCGCACGCTCCAGAATATCAAATTTTTTCAAAAACTCAAATTGATGACAGCCAATGAATTGCGCTTTTTCGATCAGGTAGGGAGCGCGAATTGGCTTTGGCCCGAATCGCAGGTGTGAAACTGTCATACCGCCGGACTTTTTCGAATCGTAGACAAAATACGCCTGTGCAAAATTTCCCGTTTCGTGGCCAATAATCTTGATTGTATTCTTGTTGGCTCCAACGGTCCCGTCGGCTCCCAATCCGTAAAATAGCGCGCTAAACTCCCCATCCACCGCCGGCAAGGAATAACTTTCGTCGTAGGGCACGGAGATGTGCGTGATGTCGTCGTTGATTCCGACCGTGAAATGCCGCCGCAATTTCCCCGATGCGGCTGCGTCCACAATGCCTTTGACCATGGCCGGAGAAAATTCCTTGGATCCGAGCCCGTAGCGGCCACCGTGAACCGCGGGGAGAAAGTTTGCCGGTAAAAATCCATCCGTTCTCGCCTCAGCGATGGCGCCAACGACATCCAGATACAGCGGTTCACCGAGGGATCCCGGCTCCTTGGTGCGGTCCAAAACGATCAATGTCTGCGTCGTCCGTGGGAGGTTGGCACTGAACAATTCCGCGGAAAATGGCCGGTACAGTCGCACTTTCAGGAGACCAAGCCGTGCGCCGCGGCCGTTGAGATCCATAATCGTTTCTTCAACTGTTTCTGCCCCGGAACCCATGGCAACGAAAACGACTTCCGCATTGCTATCTCCGACGTATTCATAGAGTTTATAGCGGCGTCCAGTTAGCGCGGCGAAGCGGTCCATGGACTTTTGCAGAAGCGCCGGAACGGCGTTGTAAAACTCATTGACTCGCTCCCGACCCTGAAAAAACACGTCGGGATTTTGTGCCGTTCCGCGAATGACCGGCATATCCGGGTTGAGTGCCCGCAGTCGAAACGCCTCCAGTGCCAGGGGTGATAGCATTTTCTCCAGAATTTCGTCGCCTATGAGATCGTAGCTATTGACTTCATGAGACGTGCGGAAGCCATCAAAAAAATGTAGGAACGGCACGCGCGATTCGTAGCTAACTGCCGTGGCAAGAAGGGCAAAGTCGTGGGCTTCCTGGACGGAGTTGGAAACAAACATGGCGAATCCTGTGCCGCGGCAGGCCATGACGTCGGAATGGTCCCCGAAAATGGAAAGTGCGTGAGTGGCAATGCTCCGCGCCGTGACATGCATGCAGAAGGGAATGAGTTGGCCGGCAATTTTGTACATGTTGGGAATCATGAGCAGCAAACCCTGGGATGCCGTAAACGTGGTTACCAGCGAACCGCATTGCAGTGCACCGTGTACGGCTCCAGCCACCCCCGCTTCGGACTGCATCTCAGTGATGCTCGGCGTTTCGCCCCAGAGATTTGTTTTCCCGGCCGCTGCCCACTCGTCGCAAAATTCCGCCATGGGCGATGAAGGTGTAATGGGGTAAATTACCACCATTTCCGCCAGCCGAAATGCCACCGATGCCACCGCCTCATTGGCGTCCGTAATCTGTCTTCCACTCTCCACTTCCTCTGCCATACGCAACCTCGGCCGTAACTTACAGCGGATCGCGCCGATCGTCAAGTGCCGCGAGCGAATTTGTTGCGGAAATGTTTGTCCACGATTCGCGCAAATGCCTCTAAGGACGATGGCGCGATGAAATTGGAAGATTTTGGTAACAAAGTTACGCTGGACTTCACACGGTCTATTATTGCCTTGACGGTGTGCCATGGATCTGCCAACATGGAGTATGGGTGTATTCCAGGAGGGTGTTGATCGTCGCCAGAGCATCGTGGTTCACGTTCTGGGACTCGCTGTGGCCGTACTTTTCGCCGCATTGCCGGTTCGAGTTGATGCCGCGGTTGCAAACGAATACGTCGATGAGTTAATGCAAAATGTGCAGGTATTCTGCAAGGAATACGGAATCAATGAGTTCAATTTCACTTCCGGGAAAACGACGTATCTATGCGGAGATCTCGGAACGATGCGTAGAACGGGAGATATTGCACTCGATTACGACATTAATACCGGCGCACTTAAGGTATTTGGCTCAATCGGATTTGATAATTTTTACATAAAATCAAGTGGCGGAAAAATGCTGAGTTTTACTGAATCTAGCTTTTACGTTAAGGCGGATTTAATATTAGCTCTTGAACCAATCATTGCACTGCAAGATTTTTACGCGGAAAAACTGGTGGCAAAATGCGGACAGCACGGAATTACCTATGAGGTAGAGATGCCAGCATCCATCTCTAGGGGAATATCGGCAATATTCTGGACTGCAAGTGGCATAGGTACTGATGTTATGTTCCAAAGTTACGAAGTTGCTTCACAGGAAGCTGTAGAAGAGTTTTTGGAAAAACTGCTCAATGGCGCGTTTTGCCCATTGCAATACAGCATTAGAGATTTAGCCATCCTATCAATGCTGTCTGGGGCGTCATTTGCCGATGCGATTCCTTCGCCGCCGCATGTGCGTGATTTCGCAAAGTGGGAAACGGAGCAATTTGTTCGTGCGATTTGCGGTAATTTTCACGGGAATGACAACTATGGATCGAAATGTAATAGCGACATAAATGGGTTCATCGTTGGCGTTGGCCGCTTTTGCAAACTTCCGTTGGAGAGATATTTCCGCATAGGCATTGCTTCCGGGTGCGCAAATGCAAAAACGCAATTTCCAGGTTTGTCATTTGATGTCAAGCATGATATTCATGCCGTGGAAATGTTTTCCGCCTATGGAATGCGTAGGCCAGAGGATTTGCAAACGGAGGCGAAATTTGTCATTGCATATAACCGAGGCACGGACAAGGTGTCATATGGCATTTCGACGACAAAAGAAGCCGAAGAAATCCTATGCGAAAATAGATTTTTCAGAGCGGAGATTGTTCATAATCTATCTCGTTTCAATGGCTGTCAATTTGGTCCATGGCTGCTGCTTGACTGCGGCCACATGCGGCAAAGTAAAAAACGGAAAGATTTCAGCTTTGGCAGTGCGGCATCCGTGCGTCACAATATTTTCATGAAAGTGATTGGCATTAGCATCGAAAAAGAAAATGACATGCTTGAAAACACCGATACTGATTCTGAAGTATGCCTAAGATGCGGTTGGGCCCATTTTACAATCGGAAGCGATGATAAATTGGGTTCTGACACGATTTTTCACGGCGGCGAGGGAATTTCCTGTTTGCAAGAATCTCTAAGAGATTCTGCCATTATTTCGCTGGAAATTATGCATAAATATAATTCCCGCTGGAATTTAACTGTCACATGTGACGCAAAATTTAACAAAAATTTTCTGGCAGGGAATTTGCATGTCGGTCTGGCCCGTTCATTTTGATCACTCAGCGCGGAAGGATCCCATCAGTTCAATCACCGTTGGCGGAATCCGCATTTGCGATAAGTGCCCGTGCAACATCTATTTTTCTCCGAAAACCTGGTACACGCATTTCGATTTCTTGGATGAATTCATCGCGAACCTCTGGCCATAGGCCGCGAAGATGGGGATTTTTCCGTAAAAAATCTATGGTTGTTTCGACATCGAATAATAGTTCCATGCACTCTTTGAAATTATCACTATCTCTAGACATTTCTTCTGGCGAGTATCGATCTAAAGCGAAAAATGCATTTATCCCATAGATTGCTCCAATCATCCTATTAACGGTCAGCACTCTCGAGGATCTTAGAGCAGTTATTTGCAGTTCGGATAATTGCGATTCTTCCAGAGGATCCCTT
>JAITFC010000004.1 GCA_031281635.1 Puniceicoccales bacterium
TTCCCTACCAGGAGCGGTGGATTCGCGACAATTCGCGGTTGAAATTGCTTGAAAAATCGCGGCAAATCGGCATGTCCTGGGCGACGGCGTACGGTCTTGTCAGGCGACATGCGGGCAGATCCCAGCATTTGGACAGTTGGGTTTCCTCCCGCGACGAAACGCAGGCGCGCCTGTTCATCGACGATTGTCGACTCTTTGGTTCCATCTTGGCAGACGCGGGAAAATGTCTTGGCGTTGAAGTTTTGGCGGCACAATCTCGGCAATCGTCTCTGGCGCTTAACTTTGCAAATGGCACAACAATTCACTCTCTCTCTTCGCATCCGGATGCGCAGGCGGGGAAACGCGGCACCCGCGTGCTGGACGAATTCGCACTACACAGCGATGCGCGGACACTCTACGCCATTGCGGCACCTGGAATTACATGGGGAGGACAGTTGGAGATTCTTTCGACGCACCGCGGTTCTCTCAGTTTTTTCAACGAACTTGTTCAGGAGGCGCGCTTTAACGGCAATGGAAAGGGCTTTTCTCTCCATCGAATCACGCTGCAAGATGCGTTGGATCAGGGATTTTTGCAAAAATTGCAACGGAAATTACCGGACGGCGATCCGCGACGGGACATGGACGAGGCACAATATTTTGATTTTATTCGGAAAAGTTGCCCGGACGAAGCAACGTTTCAGCAGGAGTACATGTGTCAGCCCATGGACGATCGCAGCGCGTTTTTGCCATTCGAACTCATTGACAGTTGCGAGTTTGCGCCCAGTGAACCTTGGCAAATTGCGATGCCGCCGCAGAAAAATTCCGCCGTGCAGCTGTCTAACCCGTGCTATCTCGGAGTGGATCTCGGCCATGACCACGATTTGACTGTCTTTTGGTTGCTGGAACTCGTTGGTGACATATTTCTAACGCGCCGAGTGGAATGCCTGTGTGAGTGCACTTTTTCTGTCCAGGAACGACACTTGGAAAATTTTTTCGCCATTCCACAGCTGCGTCGCGTCTGCATCGATCGCACTGGCATGGGGTGTCAGTTTGCGGAGCGTGCAGTGCAACGATTTGGCCCAATGCGTGCCGAGGGGGTCACTCTTTCGGCGCCGGTAAAAGAATCTCTGGCCTATTCCCTGCGCAGTGCATTTGAAGCTAGCGTTTTACGAATCCCACCCTCCGACGAAATTCGCGCCGACTTGCATTCCGTCCGCCGGGAAATTTCGCGCTTTGGCAATCTTCGCCTCTGCGCGGAACGTGGAAAATACGGCCATGGAGACAGATTTTGGGCCCTCGCATTGGCATTGCACGCGGCACACGCGGCTATCGGAGACGGGCGGTACGGCACGGAAGAAAATTTTTATGTTGTTGAACGGCAACATGCTCAGTTTTTTCTGTAAACGTTTAAAACAATTTTTTCGCTTGCTGTGTTGATGATGATGTAATTTTGTCACAATTTTCTAGAATCTCGATTATTCTATCAAAAAGAGCTTGTTGCATAGCTGGTAGTGGCTTTTTTGTACTTTCCCAGGCTCTGACGTTCTCTGCGATATCATGAAACGTGGTTCCTGATTCAAGTTTTGAATAATCTATAAGTTTTTTTATGTCTAAATCTAATTTACCGCCATTCGGCAGTGCAATAGACTCATATGAAAGAGCTTCAATTGCAGTAATGAGTTGATTGTACTGCACTTTAATTTCATGTATAAGCGTATCTCTTTCGTGCGCTATTTCCTCTGAATCCTTATTAGTATTTATAAGACGTTCCAGATCATGCAATGTGTCGTTAATGTTGTCGAAAGCTCTATCTATTCGTTGCAAATATGACTGCAATGTTTCAATCTTTGTTTTCATTGTTGTTTTTGCTTGAAAAAGTTTAAGGATTTTCTTGATTGCATCCAAAAAAGATTTTGGAGAATCCTCGCATTTTTCCGAAATCCTTATAAAAGTGCTGAGAAAAGTATTTGTTGGCGATTGTGGATTGTTCGAACGGAAGGCTTCCCGAAGTGCTTCCGATGGATAAGCATTTTGTGCGTTCTGCATTTCTTGCGCAATTTCTTTGCATTGATTCCATATCTTTTTGTAATGTTGCTGACGTTGTTTCGGTTTTTCGGGAGCATTATCCATTGCCAGTTGAGTTGATTGCGCTTTGTCTCGCATTATCTCTTGAACTTTAGATTTTAACAGCTGACACGAGACTTCCATTGCTCCATCAACACTAATTGCTGACATAGCTTTTTGGAAAAGATCCAAACCATCTTGAGTCCTCATTTCGTCTAGCTCTGGATCCTGCATAGCTGTAATTGTATTAGAAAGTTTAGTGCACTCCACTCCAATGTTTTGCAAATCTGAAAGCGACTTTGCGCTAATTATGGCATTGTTGAGATGTTCTGTATCGGCACCCAACGCTATCGGGATTTTGGCGGCGAGTTCATGTAGACATTTACTCAGTCGGTTTTCCATCGTTTTCATTGCTTCTGCGCCAATAATACGCCCTACAAGTGTGTTAGAAATCTTGCGAACTAATTCATGTGTTGTTTTTAAGTCTTCTGTCGTTCTTGCTGATTCTATTGCATTTTTTGAAACATCTACACTTTTACTAATAAGTTGGTTAATTAAATTACTAAGATAGGATGGTTGTGTTTCATCATGAAATTCACATATTCCATTCCATAAATTTGCCACTTCTTCTAGGGAAGACACCTCATTGATTTCTGTTTCGAAAATATTATTAGCCTTAGCTTTGTATGCGATGAGAAAGCTTGAAAAATCTGTCGATTTTATAGTCATTTTTTCCTTGGCTGATTCCCAGGGGTTTTTAATTCTCGACAAACGTACTTTTGCGTCCATTTTTCGCCTTGGAAGTGTTCTTGGAACCGCTAAAATATTGAACAAATATTTAAAATCATGGCAAATTTGATAGAAG
>JAITFC010000073.1 GCA_031281635.1 Puniceicoccales bacterium
AGTTTAGTGGTAATAAATTGAAATATGACTGCGGAAATATAACCGACAGTGATGTGCTCGGATTGGTAAAGGCTGCGCCTTGGATACCGAAAATCGGAGAGGTAACAATCGTTATTGAAGTGTATCTCTCATCATATCACTCTGTTATATCCAAAGTTAGATTGCGATTTCTGGAGGAGCAATTATGAATGCGCTAATTTGCCGCGATGGTGCAGGTTTCATTTGGCGCAATGATGATGCGTGCGGTCGCAGCGGCGACGTGATTGTTGCGGAATGCTGTTTAGAATCAGGTAGATGCACTGTCTCTATCTTAGATGATGATATTAGCCGCCATCAACTGTGTTTGTGTTTCTACGAAGCTCCATGGAGGATAACAGATGCAGTGGATCTCGTCATTACGTTCCGAGGAGTTGGTTGCCAAACATTTAGGTATACAAATGAGAAATTTCTTGGAGCCAGATGGGAAATGTTTCGATGGTTCGGATTTTCTGTCATGGGGTTGGGAACCTCAATGCTAATTCCAAAGACATGCGAAATGGTTATCTCATCAGTATGCATTTTTTCAGAAATTCTCCCATGGATTGTAGCTGGCATTGTTCTATTTTCGGTAGGAATTATTATTATCATCATTTATAATAAAAAAATGTGTTACGTGCCCGCATGCGGAATCTGGCGGGATGAAGTAATTAAAGCAGAAGAACAACGCAAGAAGAACAGTGATGAAGCCAGTGCTGAAGTCCATAGTTAAATTCCGCAAGAAAATGCGAACATTCGGAAGGGCCGATTCATACGCTTCACTAACTCGTTGTTCTACGAGTGTTTAAACTGCGTCAGCTTGTGCATACCGTGCTGAGCACATTCACGGAGATTTTAACAAGTCAGTGCTGGGATTTTGTCGCGAGAAGTTTTGAAAAGTGCGTTTCGTAGCCGGAACTTTGCGAGCTCCGATGGAGTGTTCGCGATTTGTTGCAAAACTGTAAATGTGGAAATTTTGCAAACGCGTAATATTATTTCTTGACGACGCTCGATTATTTTGCCACAAGGCCCACGTAGGGGGAATCTATACGAAGAATGCTATGAAGCTTGATTCGTGTAGTTTTGGTGGCGCTGGAGAACTGGCACCATAACGTCGTCGCGGATCCACCTCTAACAGTCGCTTTTCTTCCCTTAGACAACAAGAACGACGGGGTGGTCGACAAAACTGCATCGTGACATTACGCTGGATTCTTCCCCGAGAATTTCGCGGAGGGACCCGGTGTTTTGTGTTTTACAGCTAATCCCAGGATTTTTCTGGGAATAGTTTGTGTTCGTGCAAAAATGTTGCGACTGTAAATTTCAGCTTGCATTTTTTGAAAAAAGTTTTCCATTGTTCGCAATGTTGCAGGCGAAAGACCTCACCTATCAAATTGGTTCGCGGACGCTCTTCGAGGACATCACTTTCACCATTCCCGATGGCGCGAAGGTCGGAATCGTGGGACCAAATGGCGCTGGAAAAACGACACTTTTTCAATTGATTCTGGGCAAGATCTTTCCGGACAAGGGGGAAGTTTCACACCCGAAAAAATACCGTTTCGCGCACGTGTGCCAGGAAATTAAAGATACGCATAAAACGGCTCTGGAGCTGCTCTTAGACGGGGATAGCGAGTTGGCGCGCTTGCGGGAAATGCTGCACAATGATGATGGTGCGGACGTTGCCGACTTAGCGGATTTGTACGAGCAGTTCGTCGACATCGGCGGGCTTAGCGGGGAAGCGCGTGCGGCAACCATACTTGCTGGACTTGGGTTTTCTGAGACATCCATGCGGCAACCATTGCACACTTTTTCGGGAGGATGGCGTGTGCGGGCGGCACTGGCGGTAACTCTCTTCGCACCATCTGATTGTCTACTACTGGACGAACCGACAAATCACCTGGACTTTGAAACGGCCATTTGGCTGGAAGATCACCTGTGTCGCATGAAAAAAACCCTCTGCGTCATTTCGCACGAGAAAAAATTTCTCAACCGCGTCTGCGATCACATTTTGTACGTTCACGACGGCACGGCGCAACTATTTCGCGGCAATTACGATACCTTTCGTGCAACCGATGAAAACCTGCGACGAGCAAGGGAGTCGGAAAATGCTTCTCTGGAGCGGAAACGCGAACACATGCAGGAATTTGTGGATAAATTTCGCTATAAGGCGTCGAAGGCCAAGCAGGCGCAAAGTCGCATGAAAATGTTGGAAAAATTGGAGAAGCCTCCTCCCGCGCTGGCTGCCTACTCTGTCTCGTTCCAATTTCCTGCGCCGGCGCCGCGGATCGATTGTCGCTTTGTTGCCATGGAACACATTTCGCTGGGCTACGACGGCAGGGAAGTTTTGCGGGATGTAAATTTCCAAATTAATGATGGAGACCGCATTGCACTTTTGGGGGCCAATGGAAACGGGAAATCAACGCTAGCGAAGGCAGTGGCACGGCAAATTGCGCCGCAATCGGGAGAGATGAGCTGGGCTCGGTCATTGAAAATTGCCTATTTTGCTCAGCATCAAGAAGAAATTCTCGATTTGCAAAAGACCCCCGTGGAAATTTTTCGCGAAGTATGTGTGGGACAGACGGAGACGCAGGTACGCAGTCAGTTAGCGCGTTTTGGACTCATTAGGGAGCGCAGTTTGACGCGGACAGAATACCTATCCGGTGGAGAAAAGACTCGCCTCTTGCTTGCAATTGCCACGTTGCCGCAGCCGCATCTACTCGTTTTGGACGAACCAACAAATCACTTAGATATCGAAGCAAGGGAAGCGCTTGCAACAGCCATTCAGAACTATCAAGGAGCGGTTTTGCTCGTTACACACGATTTTCAGACGCTTGCAGATACGTGCCGTGATTTTTATGTCATCGACGGCGGGCAATGTAAGAAATTTAAGGGCTCGCTGGAGGACTATCGCCGCTGGCTTCTGGAGCGAGACGTTGACGGACAAAACGCTGTGCCACAGCGGAAAATTCAACTGTCCAACAATCGGGGAAAATGCACAAGAAATCGCGAACAACAACTACAGGATGTCGACCAAAAATTACAGGGGAAAGTCGCAGAAATGGCAAAATTAGAAAATCAACTCTCCGCGACCTTTGATGACGTTGTCTACGAAAAATTTCTGCAACTGCAAGAGGAGGTTCAACGGTTGGAAGCGCACTATTTGCAACTTTTG
>JAITFC010000054.1 GCA_031281635.1 Puniceicoccales bacterium
GAGCTATTTTGTGTCGATGCTACGAATAATTTTTCACGGTGGAAAAATGCGAAATTTAGCGGACTTCTCGATGCCGCTGGCCAGGAGGCGAATGCGAAGCGGCGCCACGAACTCCTCCAAAAGGCAGAGGAAATCTTGCTCGATGAAATGCCCATCATTCCCATCTACTTCGAAAGCAACCGCCATCGCATATCCCCGCGCATATGCCAGTGGAAGGCGAACTTACTCGACTATCATCTGTGGCAAAATATTCGCCTTCGCTGAGAACTTACACGACACCGCTGGAGATTCCTCCGCAACTGGCAGTTTTTGCTTGGGGCGTGGGTCCTGTAACCGCATCATTGCGTGGTCCGGACCGTTAAATGCTCGCCGTTTTTCACGTAGCGGTATCCGATTCCATGGACGGATTCGATGCGCCCTACATTACTACTGCGGAGGAGTTTACGAATTTTCACGATATACTGTTCCAACGATCGACTGCGCCGATTGGCCCCTGGGCCCCAGACACAGCGCAGGATGTCACTGTGGCTCAGGATGATGCCCGGATGTTGGGAAAAGAGCCGCGTAAGAGCCAATTCTTTTCTGCCGAGGTGCTCGGTCTGACCGATTGCCGTCGTTGCGGTCATTGACTTTGGACAAATATGGATGCCGGAAAACACGAAATCGTTCTCCTCCAATAAGTTAATCGCGATATCGCCGCGATGATCATTCAACCAGCAGCGTCGGAGCACGGACCAAATGCGCGCGGCTAACTCATTTAGTGCAAGTGGCTTGCGCATCACATCATCGCCAATTGCTAACGCCTCCAATCGACAATTCCGCTCACTGCGATCTAGTAAAAAAATCGTCGGCACACTGCGGTGTTGCTCTTCCATTAAACGCGCAAATTGCAAGCCGCAACAGCCCTTTATGGAAACATTTAGCAGAATAAGGTGGAAATGATTAGCGCGCAATTTCATCTCCGCCTGTGCGATATTCATAGCAAATTCAATGTTAAAACCCAACCGACCCAACTCACTCTTCGCTAACGCATTAAAATCCGCATCGCCATCGACGAGGAGAATGCGCGCCCAAAACGCCTTACACACGAAATTCATGCGCTCTCCGTCTACGTGAAAATTTTTTTGAACAAAGCGAAAAGTTGCAGCAGAGTTCGCGAAATTGTGCGCAATATTGGTAATACACTGCATGTGAATATGATAACGAATAGGATTTCCCTAGCAGAAAACAACTATGGTTTAATTTTAGGCTTTCTGTGCACCCATCCATGCGACGTTAAATGTTTTGTGCAAAGAGAGACATTTTAAAAAATTCTACGGAACTGGCTGTTCGGGACATATTTTATGTTTTCGTTTTCGTAGCAATTCAAGCAAAGGTAAGTGAAATTTTTATTGAGCAGCCCCGACCAACTCCCCGCATTTTATACTTCTTCTCGCGTCCATTAAAAACCTACGTATTGCGCCTCCTTACCTTTGCGGCACGACCAACTCCCTGCACACGATAAAGAGACGCAACATTTAACTATACGCTCACACACACGATCGACACGTCGTCGTTGGGAGTCATCGGCGGCGCCTCTTCCATGCCATAAATTATAATTGCCAAAGACATGTCTGGTGCGAGGTAGCCTGTTGCAGTAAAAACATTATCCGAATCTTCATTCAAGTCGCTAGGTGCAGTGCGTGTGCTGAATGGTCGATCCGATGTGACATCCAAGTCGCAATTATTGTCGCCGAAAAAACCGGCGTATATGGTTACTCCAGACATGTTTGCAATTCTGTTCATAGTGACCTCCGGGGGGCGCATGGCTCAACTGCAGAAAATTGTCAATGCAAAATTTGACGAAAATTTTGAAAGGGTCGGGACAGTACCGATGGTTGGAAGCAAAAAATTTTTCCATTGCAAAATCTTACCGGCAGCGCAGGGTGAGCGCCGTGAAAATGACAGTTAGTTGGGCCTTGCGATTTTCTCAACATCTTACCAACACTCTCCTCCCGTTACTTTTAGTACTTGGCATTGCGCTGGCGTTGGAGCGTCTGCTATTTTTTCATAAAACGCGCGTGCGGCCGGAATTTTTGCTTTGCGGCCTAAAAAATCTTCTTTCCGCAGGACGATTACGGGAAGCGATAATTCTCTGCGAACGAGCTCCCGGGCCATTGGCACGCATTTTGAAGGGCATTTTGCTGGCAAAAGTTCAGGTAGAGCCGTGCCTTGACAGCCGTTACAGTGTGCAGATAGATGTGGAATCGAGGATTTTGGAAAGGAACATGGCGTCCATTGCCATGCTAGCGAAGCTACTGCCGCTGCTAGGTTGTTTCGGGACGGCGCTGGCCTTGCTGGAGAGTCTTGCGCAGGTGGGGCAGTGTGCCATGTACCCGGCGGCAGCACTCTTCGCACCGATGTTCATGCAATCGTTTTCGGCGGCAATTTTGGGATTGAGCGGTGGCATTATTTTGCAGCTGGCCTACCACTTCCTGCATGCTCGGCTGCTCATTTGCATTCGCGATTTTCGCGTTGGCGTCGACGAACTGCATCATGTTTGCGCCGCTATTGGAGGGAAAGAAGCACCGCCATGCCGCGAGCCAATCGCCAGATTTTGAACGCTCCAGTGCCATCGCGCACCATTGAAGGTGCACCGGTCCTGACGATTTTTTTTCTCTTCCTCGGTGTGCTCTTTTTGCGCAGTCAATTTTTCACCGCTTACGGAATTTCAATTGACTTGCCCACGGCGGAAACATCTACCATGCGTGTGACACATCCAACTTCGAGTGTTGTTTTATTAGATTCCGGCTATTTCCTCTTCCAGGAGAACATTATGGACGATAATGAATTGGCGGCTGCTCTCGAACGTTTGAGCACTTCCTCGGACGGCGCGGAACGCGTTTTGCGCATCTACTGTGACCGACGCGTACCCATGGAAACATTTCTGCGCGTGGCTACTACGGCAAAGCGAGCGGGATTTTCGTCAATAC
>JAITFC010000076.1 GCA_031281635.1 Puniceicoccales bacterium
TCCTGGAAGCACGAAGAGTAAAGCCCGGGGTGATTTTGGAAATCGCTGGCCGCCGGTCCACGTTCTTGCCCGAAGTTTGGGAACAATTTTCTACTGCGGGGGAATTTCTGGATGCTCTCTGTCGGAAACAGGGACGCACAAAGGACGATTGGCGCACGCAGACACCGGCCCGACTCCTGATCTATGAAACTCAATATCAATAATATGGCACAAGAGACATCTAACAAATGTCGTGGGAAATTTTTTCAAGTAACTGCTGAGCAAGCGGTAAAACGAAACATGGCGGTTGAGATGGTCGCCAAATCAGGTCGCTGACTGTCAGGGATCGCACCTGCGGCCATTTGGCAACGGCTTCCAGCACATCGCCGGAGCAAAAGGCATACGTAATACCGATGTCAATGGAGGAAATCCCGCCGAGAACCAGCTGGCGAACGGCATTTTGTACGGTCATTCCTGAAACGATTTCATCATCGAACAGGAAGGCTCTTTGGTTGTGAACTGGTTGTGCCGTAAAATCATAGGGGATTCTCTTATCCATGCATACGCTGCGCACATTCAGCGTCCGCGCAAGCCAATTGGCGCATTCCCTGCGGCCGTTGTCCGGGCTAATGACAATGTCGATATCCGAACGGATGGACGAGACGTACTTTGCCCAAAATGGCAGTGTTGGTATCTGTAACACATTTGCGCAGTAGTGTTTTAAGTAATTTCCCCCATGCAAATCGAAGAGCACAACAAGATCGGCGCGCAGGGTCTCCAACATTCTTAGGTAAGCGCGGATGCAATTGCCACTGTTTGACCTGCTGCAGTCGGCATAGGGCAAAATGAGCGTCAGAGGACCCCCGCAGGATTCGCGAACTTCCGCCAGTGCAAATGCCATTTCCAAAAGTCGTTGGCCCGGAGATCCATCAAATTGCTTCGTCGCCCAAAAAAAAGCGGCATCTGTGGCAGTGGGACAGTCCGCAATGATGGAAAAATTTCCCACGGCATATTCCACTCGTTTCAACGTCCCCGGAAGGAAAAGTCCCTCCGGGTAACGCGGATAGAGGTTGTCCAGGGCGAAAAATGCGCGGCACGAATGGCTGCAGTCTTTATCATTCCCAGGCGCAGCATTTTGCAATCCCTTGCCGAGAAACTTGCCGCCGCAATTGCAATGCATTTCTTCAAAAACCAACGGGACCTCTGTTCACCATCTGTCGAAAACGCACGCACTTGTCAACGAAACTTTTCCGACATTCAAACACCGACAATTTTCGAAAAATAACCGCCTTTTCAATCTTGACAAAACTTTCCCGGAGTGGAGGATGCACCATGAAGTTTTCACTCGCTATTCCGGCACGCTATGCTTCGACCCGTTTGCCCGGCAAAATGCTCGCCGACCTCTGCGGGAAGCCGGTGCTGCAACACGTCTGGGAAGAGGCTGCGGATATTGTTGGCCTGGAAGAAGTTGTCGTCTTAACCGAGGCGGAAATTGTACGCCAGGCCGTGGAAAGTTGGGGTGGAACGTGCTGGCTCACTGCAAATTCCTGTGTCAGCGGGACCGAGCGCATTGGCAGCGTCATCGATCGATTTTGTGGCGACTATGTTTTTAACGTGCAAGGTGATGAGCCATTTTTAGACAGAAAACTTATCGGCCGTATGATCCAGCGCGCGCGGCAAATGGAAGATTTCGACGTCTTAACTCCAGTTTTCCCGATTTGCGAGGAGAGCCTACTGCATAACCCAAACGTAGTCAAAGTTGTATGCGATCATAGAGAGCGCGCACTGTACTTTTCCCGCTGCCCCATCCCCTACCTGCGCGACTGCGAAAAAGATCGCTGGGCGGAGCAAAAATTACACAGGGGGCACGTTGGCATTTACTTGTATCGCAAAGATTTACTAAAAAAATTACCGGAAATTCCCGAAAGTCCCCTCGCCAGAGCGGAAAGTTTGGAACAGCTGCGATTTCTCCAAGCCGGCTACATCATCCAAACCATTGCAACATCGCACTTTTCTCCGGCCATTGACGTTCCAGATGACCTGCGCGTCGCAGAAGAATTTTTCCTGAAACAGCAAAAAATTACCCGAGGAGGAAGTGATCATGCGTCCTAGCGCTGAAAGAAAAAAACGTTTTTCTCATAAAAAAATGCTGACTTTCCACCCACATCGGCTTCATGGTGTGTAAGTGGTTGCGGCAATCGTTCATGGGAAGACTTGGTGGGGGAAGAAGTGGCTCGACGCGTTCATTGGCATCGATGAGGAAAATCGATTGTCGAGGGGTAAATCCTATGCCACCAACGGGTTAGTAGTTAAATTAAAGGTCGAAAAAAATCTCATTGAGGCGCAGGTGCAGGGGACGCATTGGTTGCCCTATAGTGTGCGTATCTCCTTGCCACTGTTCACGAAAGAACAGCAAGAAGAAATCGTCTCCGTCGTGGAGGGTTCACCGGCTATTCTGGCCGCCCTCGTGAATAAGCGACTTCCACAGCAATTGTTTGACAAATTGATGGAACGAAATATTGCCCTCTTTCCCTCGTCCTGGGCCACTCTCGGTGAGGCCGATTGCACTTGTCCGGACTGGGCGGTGCCGTGCAAGCATTTGGCTGCCGTTATCTACGTTATGGCCAGCGAGATAGATAAAAATCCGTTTCTCATTTTCAGCCTACACGGCTGCGATTTATTGCACCTGGTGGGCGACTTCAGTGACGGCAAATTGGAGAGTGCACAGCGCGTGCCAACTTTGGAAAATCTGCTGGCTGCTGCGGATGAGACACAGTCTGTGTTTGATGATAATGTATTGGAATCCATTAACTTAGCGAATATTAGCGACTTGTCAGAGCGCGTCAATCTCATGCTGGCTGACAATCCGCCGTTCAGCCTCACTAACTTTCATCGCGTTTTTCGAGAAATTTGCGGGAGATGGAAACGCCACGCGTGCAGCAATTTCGACGCATTTACGGCAACGTCATTCCAATACATGGGTGTGGATGTTGCGGAAAGGGATGATGATGAGATCGCCGTGCGACTTTGTGCACCATTTGCCCGCTTTAGTAATTTCTCCATCTCTTTGGACGCCAACGGGAAATTGTGTGATGCCTACGGAGACGGTGGAAAATTGAATTTGATGGCGGGAAAAGCGGAACCTTCTCCCGCCGAAAGAAAAAGAGGGCGCCGCTCCACCGCCGCTGGCAAATCACAGGACAATGGCACCGACGAGGTTCTGCTGGCTCTCCTGGTTAACATCCTACCCCCCAAACAATTACACCGTCTTTGCCCGGAAGTGCGATTTCTCCACTACATGCTAAAGCTGACACGAAAACTCATCGAGAATGGTGCCATAATTCCACAATTAGTTGCAAACGGAGAAGGAGAATTGTTAATCCGTTGGACGCCAGCCATTTTTGACGATGAAGTGCGAAAAGTTGTTCACGCATTTACTTCCACATGCCCGAAAAATCTAGTTCTTTTTAACGGCGGATATGTTTCTTCCACGGAGGCGGTTAACGCTATCGTAAACTCCTTTGTCCTCGCCCACAGCACCATATGCTTTCCACTGGGAATTCCGGGTAACAATGCCGAGGATGAATTACAACTTATGTTCTTCTGCGGCAAGCCGATAACCGATAGTAATGGCCGCGGTCATGCCATCGGCAACTGGCTTCTTCCTCTTTCTCTTCACAAAAAGAAACACCACGTCCATCTGCTTGTGGATGAAGAGGATGAAGATGATGAGGAGGATGACGCCAATTTCAGCTTATCCATACTGGTCTCTCTGCCCCAGTTCCTCGCCCCAATTCCTTTTAGGGAAGCTCTTGCGC
Organism: Puniceicoccales bacterium; assembly: GCA_031281635.1. Lineage (GTDB taxonomy): Bacteria > Verrucomicrobiota > Verrucomicrobiia > Opitutales > JAIRLM01 > JAITOA01. The sequence continues at coordinate 3,798 of JAITFC010000076.1, forward strand.
ACGAACAAGATAAAATTTCCCTTCTTGGGACAGCATCGCTCATCGTCGACCACATCCCGGAGATGAGCGCGGTCCTCGACGGCGATCCAAAGGCAATTATACCGATCCACAAATTTACGAGACTCTTCTCCAATATTTTACCTCTCCTTAGGGCCATGGGAATTCAGGTGATTTTGCCAAAGGCATTGGCTAAAATTTTCAGGCCGCGCCCCAGTCTGTCCATTGATGCGGAAAAGCCCGTCGAATTTCGTCAATCTTTCTTCGGCCTGAACAACTTATTGCACTTTGACTGGAAAGTGGCCATTGGAGACCAACGCATTGGTGTGGAGGAGTTTCGCGCGCTGACGGAAAAGTGCAGCGGCCTGGTGAAAATTCGCGGCAATTATGTGATGCTCGATGGCGACGAGATGCAATCCCTACTACAACGACTGGAAAAAGTTCCGGAGAAAATGGGTCCGGTGGAATTATTCCAAACGGCTCTAGCCGAAGAAGGTGACGGTGGCGACGTAAAAG
>JAITFC010000036.1 GCA_031281635.1 Puniceicoccales bacterium
TGGCATGAAGATCAACTATGTAGTGCAAATGCACTTTCGAATTTCCGTCAAAGGTTTTACTCATTCCAAGACAATCAACCTGCGCACTAATCAATAGGGCAATTACTGCTTCCCTACCCTGATCCGGAAACGCTATCTTACTTCTCTGGAATATCCCTTGCCATTCTTGCGCGCTTCTTTGCCGAAGATCCCCCAGAGTCGAACCTGGTCGGACATCAAACAATTGCGCATATGTTGTCAAATCTAGGTCCAATGCATAAAACACATCTTCCAGTGGAGCGGAGAAATCGAAGCGTGACAATCTTGCGATATACCATTTAAGTTTTTCAAGGTCGACAGGACCTCTGTCCAGAATTTCTTGCAGCTGAATTTCCTTTTCCAGGTTCTTTATAGCAAGATGCGCGACAAATGCCACGATCATCCCCAGCGCCGCAATGCTAAAGGCAATGCAACCGGTCAGTGGCGATACCCATGTGGTGGAACAGCCGACTGCCAGGGCTATGCCAGTCACGCCGATGGCCCGGTTCCTGATTCTTGTGAATTTGGCAATTCGCGCTTTTTCGGCCGCAAATGGATCGGGTAACTCACTAGATCCTTCTACACTCATGAGGTATCGAAGATTGCTAAGAAAACACCGAAACGCAACAAAAAAATGCAGTCCTTCGCAGCGGGCCTAAGTTTTGCTTTGACGGTGCCGCAAAATTTCGCTGAAAATGCGCTTGCCATGGATAGTGCCTGTGACTTTAAAAATTTTGAGGCGAAGCTTTGTGCGCAGTGGGCGGAGAGAAATTGCTTTTCAGCGGCTGTCGAAGCTGGTCGGGCGACCTGTACCATCATGATGCCACCTCCCAATGTTACCGGTGTGCTGCACATGGGACATCTACTCAATAACACTTTGCAAGATATACTCATACGCCGCGCTTGGCAGAGCGGGAAAAATGTTCTCTGGCAGGCAGGGACGGACCACGCGGGCATTTCCATGCAGGTGCGCGTGGAGAAGGAGTTGCAAAAGGAAGGCATCGACGCAAAAAAGCTTTCCCGGGAAGAATTTCTTGCTCACGCCGAACGTTGGCGCGACAAACACGGTAACATCATCCTCGAACAGTTGCGGCATTTGGGCGTTTGCTGCGATTTGCAAAAAAAAGTGCACACCCTCGACCCGGATTACTGCCAAACTGTGCTGCATGGTTTTGTGGAACTATTCCGCCGCGGGTACATCTACAAAGGAAAACGCATGGTGCACTGGTGTCCCGTGTCACAGACAGCGCTCAGTGACGAAGAAGTACTTGCGCGAGAAACCATTGGCCAACTGCATCGCGTGCGCTACGAAGTCGTGGAGGAGCCGGGAAGATTCATCGAAATATGCACCACGCGACCGGAAACAATCGGAGGCGACGTGGCCATCGCCGTACATCCATCCAATGAACGCTACGCAGATCTCGTTGGGAAGCATTGCTGGCGGCCATTTCCCCGGGAGGCCATCCCAATTATTGCCGACGATGCTGTGGATAAGGATTTTGGAACTGGTGCACTAAAAATTACACCAGCCCATGCGAACGTGGATTTTGAAATTGGTCAGCGACACGGACTTCCGTTGCGGGAAGTGATCGACGCCGACGGCCGCCTCAATGCAATGGCCGGGAAGGAATTGGAGGGCATGAACCGCGACTCGGCCAGAGAAAAATCCGTTGAAATTTTGCGTTCGCTTGGCAATTGGGTCTCTGCAGAGCAGCATACGAGTGCGGTTGGCATTTCGGAACGTTCCGGGGAGCCGGTGGAGCCGCGGCTTTCCGAACAATGGTTTCTGCGCTATCCGCACGTTGACCTGGCGAAGCGCGCGGTCTCCGAGGGGCACATACGCTTTTTCCCTCGGCGCTGGGAAAAAACATACCTCCATTGGCTGGAAAATATTCAAGATTGGTGTATCAGCCGGCAGTTGCTCTGGGGCCATCAAATTCCCGTCTGGTACAAGAACGGCGAGGATCGGTCGAATCCCGAAAATTGGCATGTCTCGCTGGCTGGTCCGAAGGACTTGGAAAATTGGACACGGGAAAAAGATGTTCTGGACACATGGTTTTCTTCGGCTTTCTGGCCCCTGGGGACACTCGGCTGGCCTGACAAAGGAGCCATGGAACGGCGGCATTTTTCCACATTTTTTCCGACAACCACACTGGTTACCGGCCCGGACATCATCTTTTTTTGGGTGGCTCGCATGATTTTCATGGCCATCGCATTTCTGGGGAATGGATCGGATGCAAAATTGCCGGACTGCATCCCATTCCGCGCCGTTTATTTTACGGGCATCGTCCGCGACGGCCAGGGGAGAAAAATGTCGAAAAGTCTCGGCAATTCTCCGGAACCACTGGATCTCATTGGCCGCTATGGAGCTGACGGCATACGTTTTGGACTCATTAGTTGTGCGCCACGGGGGCAGGACATCCTGTTCGGCGAGGAGCGCCTGGAGCAGGGTCGCAATTTTCGCACAAAGCTATGGAATGCCTGCCGATTCCGCACTTTACAGGGAGATGGCACGGAGAATTGTTTG
>JAITFC010000090.1 GCA_031281635.1 Puniceicoccales bacterium
AAGCGTATGCGACCGTTTGCAGGGGGAATATGGAGGCCCAAGCCATTGCTTGGAGGAAAGGTATCGTTTTTTTGATGCGCACACAGTGCGTTTTCCTCATTTCGAAGATATCTTTCGCCTAGTCGATTGCGATCTTGCGTGCGATTGCAATGCTGCCATTGAACAATTCGTACTGGAAGTCCTTCCTCGCTTTGCACGAGATGTGAGAGTTGAAATTCCTCTTAAAAAACAAGCTAAAAAAAATGAGTTCCATTGCACCATAACGATATCTCATAAGCCCATTCGTTTCGTAGGATTGAGCAGTCCATCATTAACGATGTACGCGCTGATGCACATTGTGTCGCGGAAAGAAAAGTTGATTGCCGCACTTAGTGAAATTGGAGATTGCGATTATGTCATAAAGCATGCGGCGAAAAAACATGATGACGCTAGCGCAGGGTTCTCCATTATCTTGCCCGAAAACGCCTCCTTCGAACGGACTTTGGCCATTCAATTTCGCGATGACGATGTGCTGTTTTTGGATTCACATTCGCTCCCAGTGAATTTCGCAATGCCTTTTGAACGCATGCCGAACACTAGATACAGGAAAAATGAGGAACTGATCCGAATTTTACGCGCGTTATCAAACCAATCACCGAGTTTCAGGAGTGTTCTGGGAAGAATATGCTACGAAGAAGCAATTTCCATTGCCGAGAAATTGAGAAGATCTTTCGGCGCAGATGTGGAAAAAAAATTGTGCATCGATAATTTTAGGGAAGACAAAGTATTTTTTGAAGTAGTGGACGCGTGCGGAGATTATGGAATATTACCTTGGCTCCACAAAAAATGCTACATTAGTTTAATGACTGGAAATTTACACGATGCACAATCCGACGTGCTACTAGCTTACGCAACCGATATGAAAGGAACCCCGGAAATTGTCGAAGAAAAGTTTCGTCGCATATGCACCCCGTCGCAAGGCGGAGAAGATGCTGCGAATATCTCCGTACAATGGGCAATGCGAACGCTGGGAGGACTGATCCGGGAATTCGCGGCAAATGGTGTTATGCTTGATTGGCGTAGGGCTATTCTCACTCCTGCCCGTACTGATCAGGAGAACGTCGCCGTCATTCATTGCTCTGTCCCTTTTCATGGAAATCCAGAATATTCCGGAGTAAATAGTCCATCCACCCGCGAAAGGGAGAGCGCGGCCAATGTTCTGGAAAAATTCAGCCTTCACAATATGCTCTTTGCTTTCTACCTATGGAAGCGCCCAAATTTCGGTCGATACGTTGGCGTGCGGATGTCTGATTGTCCAATAGAATACGCTAATCTAAAAGTTGCAGTTCCGCATTCTGCTAATGAGAGCAATCGAAGTCAAGCAATGCGTAGAGCCAAAGAAGCATTAACTCTTGTGAGAGGATCTGCGCATAATTCCTTTGAAACCGATTCACTGGATATAGGTATGACCTGTCTATTAGGATCGCGAATAGAAGAAAAAGCAGATGTAACGGAGGAAGAATTTAGACTTCTTCAGGAATTGATGTCGATCTTTTTTGTGCGTATCGATCGGACCTCGCTACTGCATCCGAATAAACGACAACCCCAGGGCAATTTGCTCAATTTCGATCTGCATTTTTTTATACATGCACAACCTGCGATTCAACTAGTGGACGCTCCTCCAGCCATAGTGGATCAAACGGAGGCCGATTTGCCGATCGAGATTTCTGTACAACAACCTTCCAAAATGCGCGATGAAATTCAAAATTGTGCACAGGAAATTTGTCGCATTTACGGTACGCATTTCCCGGAAGTGCAAAAATTTTTCGCACAAGCGGTATTTCCGGTGCTTTTGCAGGAAAGTTCCTTCGAAGGTCTTACCCCGAGGACGGCCATGCAAAGCTTCGCATTTTTTTGGGAAGCTTTTTCGAAGATTATCCAACTGCCAAAAGGATCAAGCATATCAACTCGAGCTATTGCCAACGTGCTGTCCAATGCGTCTACAATTTTACAAAGATTGCAAGGTTTGAGAACAGAAGATTCGCAAAAAGCTTTTGCTGAGTATAAAAAACTCAGCTTGGAAATCGGGAAGTCCATACGGAATTTGGCCATTGGGCAACAGTACCTACTGCCAGCTAGTTGGAGTGCCGGAGTTGCTGGTGGCCATGCGGTTTTTCTTCTTTTAAAAAAGGTTACTAAGGACGAACTTCTCGTCGTTATAATCAATAAACAAGAAAATTACCCGGAAGATGTTCAGGGACACGTAAGTAATTTTGCCACGAAATCTGCTCCGGGAGCGGTCTTTCGCGTGCCACAATCCGCATTATTGTCAGGGAATTCCGACGTTGAAGAACTCATATTTTCATTTTTGCTACCCGGTGACTTTCGCCAACATGATGAAGGCACTAAGACTAAGGACTACAAACAGCTGTTTCACGATGTAAACTTTGATTTTTTGGCACCCTATGCTGTACCCGATGCTTTGAATAAATTTTCCGCATTATTTACGCGAGTCCAGCGTTGTGGAAATTGCGTGATAAAGGCAACGGACTGCGCCATCATTGCAATGCTTTTTCTGAGTTTTCCGCAGGAACAAAGAACATCCGATAATGCAAACCTTGTTTTTGGCATCACGCGTGCATTCTCGCTATTTGTAGATTGCATTTTATTT
>JAITFC010000102.1 GCA_031281635.1 Puniceicoccales bacterium
AGCGTTCATAGCGACGGCGCTGTTTGGCACCTCGATGTCGGCTCAACACATCCTGGGGCTGGAGAAGGTCCCAAGGGTTTGGCTGTTCGCCAATTAAAGTGTTACGTGAGCTGGGTTCAAAACGTCGTGAGACAGTTTGGTCCTCTATCCGCTGTGGGCGTTTGGAGATTTGTGGGATTCATTTTCTAGTACGAGAGGACCGAAAATGACAAGCCTCTGGTGTTCCGGTTATCATGTCAGTGGTAGCGCCGGGTAGCTATGCTTGGAATGGATAAGCGCTGAAAGCATCTAAGCGCCAAGCCACTCCCGAGATGAGATCTCCCCACGAACTTTGTTCGTGTAGAAGAGTCCTGGTAGACCACCAGGTAGATAGGCCGGATGTGTAAGCGCAGCAATGCGTTGAGCTAACCGGTACTAATGACTCGTAAGCGTTTAGTGCGCAAAAAGTTTTAGAAAAAAACTTCTGAATTCTTTTGTCGGTCGTCACAACGGAGCAATATAGCGGAAAAATATTTGTTGGAATCGTTCGCGATTCCCAAGACTTTCCCGGTGATCATAGGTGAGGGGAAATACACGTTCCCATTCCGAACACGCTCGTCAAGCCCTCAAACGCCGATGGTAGTGCCGCCACGCTGCGGTGTGAGAGTAGGTTGTTGCCGGGATTAAATTTAGCCCCGCGGCTTTGCCAACGGGGCTTTTTTTGTGAAAAATTAGGACAAGGAAATGTAAAAAAATATTGACGTTTATCATTTTTTTACTTAGAGCGTCCTCATGGTCACTGTAGCAGCTCATTATCCTGAGGGTGGAGGATGGCGTTTGATCGAGCAAGAAGGAGAAGTAAGCTTCCGTGAAGGCGTAAACGTTGTTTATCGTGCGACTGACAATACAGTTCATGTTCAGAAAGGTAGCAGAATTACCTGCACAGCTCTACTGCTGGCTTTCAGTACTTTGCCGCATCCTCCTAGAAATTTTAGGGTTTACGGCGTAATAGATGCAGCAGATGGGACTGTGATAGAAATTCTTAAAAAAGAAGGTCTTTTCACCCAAACTATCACTTTGATCAAAGAAGGTCTTTCAAAGGTTTGGGCGGCAGCTTTTTTCACGGAGACCTTCAAGATTTTCTATGCGCTTTTCATGCACGGAGATTTTCTGCTGCCCACGCTCATCGATCAGGCGATGCCGTGGTTGCTACTGGGATCGGGTTGCCTTTTTCTTATCCTTTTTTTGCAAAGTGTTACTAATTTCGTTGGTGCACCGCAAGAACGCCAATGGATTCATGAGGCGGCGTGAGACGTTGTATTTCGTGGAATTTTTGGATGGCACTAGATGAGTAAGATGAAGGTTATTCCGGGAACAAGCAGGCTAACGGAGTAGAAGATGCTTAGAGTGAAGGACGCTTGCATGTACGCAGAAAGAAGAACGGGCGCAATACTGGCGACGGTGACAAAGAGGATGGCAAGTGTGGTATATAAAACTTTTTGTTTACTAATTGCACCTTTGGGAAGTTGCTTCGGTCGACCATCATCATAGTAGTCATCGGGGATCGGAGGCAAAAAATCCTGCGGGTAGGTAGGAGGGAATGGCGGCGGTAAGGGCGGTGGCGGCTGAAGATCGGGGAAGCTTGGACGCATTTCCACCGACTGATCGGGAGTAAAATTTATCGGTCCAATCACTTGGGCCGGTGCTGGTGGAGGAGAATAAGGGGGGTAGTCCCGTGCCGCCGGTGGCACCGCGGGATGCCATATGGATCGTCCACCCTGTGCAGCTCTTCCCATTGGCGGGGGAGCGCTCGGTGACGACGGTTTCCTTACGGGCAATTGGTAGAGCGTTGGCTCTATGCCCGGCGCTCTCGTTGGTGGTCGTCCTCTTGGAGGATCGAATTGTGCGTGCGTTGTCATAGTTTGTTCCCTCAACTGGGGTTCGTGACGTTTGGCGCCGCGTCAAATAACGTTTTTTTTAAACACGTCAAGAACTAAGTGGAAAATTTTGAAATTTTTTGGTGGTTCCTCCTATGCGGGGCTTGTGGCATAGCCATTTGGTTTTCAAAAATATTTTCCGGTCGCTTTTTCGGATATCCAGTACCCATTACCCAACTTCCACGCGTTGCAAATAAACATGGTACATTGGACAGGGTTTTTATTACCGGGGTTCAATTGAGCGCAAATTCCCGCTGCATTTTTCACGTAGACATTGAATTCTGCCAAAAAAAATGTTTCTGCGGTTAGCAAAAGTTTTTTTATTGACATCCTGGAATGCCATGGAAGAGTGCGACGCGCGTATGCGAAAACTTTTCTTCCCAGTCGTCGCCATGCTGCTTTGTCTCGTGGGGTGTAGTTCTCTGCGTCTGACGGCGCGAAAAACGGAGCGCATCATGGGCATGGACTCCATAACTTGCTCGCAGATGGAGCGTTTTCTATTGCGGAATAATCCAAATGTTCCACACAGTTACGCACATAAGCTCATTGCAACCTACGAGCAAGAGTGCCGCCACGAGGGTGTGCGCACGTCCGTTGCATTTGTGCAAATGTGTCTGGAAACTGGGTTTCTTGTGTTTCCACCGCCGTCGATTGTCCGACCGGAGCAAAACAATTTCTGCGGCCTCGGGGTCATTTCCAATGCCAGTTACGGCTTGTCCTTCGACAGCATGCGTGCCGGTGTTCGTGCGCATGTGCAGCACCTAAAAGCTTATGCAACAACGGAGGCAACGCGACGTAAAAATATCGATGTCCGTCGCAGATTTGTGAAACTTGGCTGCTCTCCAACGGTTATGGGACTTTCTGGGACCTGGGCCGCCGATCCGAATTACGGCCGAAAACTCTGCAATCTTTTAGCGGTGCTCCGCGAGGAAAAACGCTAGATGCTTTCATTAAATAAGTCGTTGCATCTCAGGGATGCACGATGGAAATTTATCAGATTTTTAGAAGATCCTTGGTGATACTGCATTTGCAAACGGGTGAGTCGCGTCGTCTTCCGAGAATCGCGGATAAACTTTTTTGCACATAAACATTGTCAATGGCTGCGAAGATCCTATGACTTGGCGCAAGGTGAAGCGGACGCATTGCTGTGGGGAATTGCGAAGGGACGACGCGGGGAAATCCGTGCGCCTGGTTGGTTGGGTGCATTCCATGCGGGACCACGGAGGGTTGTTTTTTCTCGATTTGCGGGACCGTTCGGGGAAAGTGCAGCTGCTTGTCGATCCTCAGAAATATCCACAGCTGTGCCACTTGTCTTCCTTACATTGCGAATCCGTCATCGAAATTTCCGGGACTGTTCGCCTGCGTCCCCCAGAAACCACCAATGAAAAACTGACAACTGGCGCAGTGGAAGTGCTTGTGGAAGAAGTGGATATACTCAACGAGGCGGATGTTTTACCATTTTCCATCGATGAAGCTCAGGCGGAAAAAGTGAATGAGGAGATACGCCTTACCTATCGATACTTAGACCTGCGGCGGGAAAAAAATCTGCAACGGCTCATGCGGCGACACCGGATGGCTATGGCTGCGCGTAACTATTTGAATGAGAACGATTTTATAGAAATCGAATTGCCGGCACTCTTTAAAACAACGCCCGAGGGTGCCCGCGAATTTTTGGTCCCGAGTCGCACGAACGGCGGCCAGTTTTATGCCCTAGCCCAGTCGCCGCAGCAGTACAAGCAGATGCTTATGGTCGCCGGCATCGAGCGCTACTACTCCATCGCCCGCTGCTTTAGGGACGAGGACCTCCGCGCCGACAGGCAGCCGGAGTTTACGCAAATCGATATGGAAATGTCATTCATTGAACGGGAGGACATATATGCCATCGTCGAAGGACTCATGGCACGCATATGGCACGATGTGCTCGAAAAAGAACTAAAAATTCCCCTAGAGCGCATTAAGTTTCGTGAAGCCATGGACCGCTACGGCAGCGACAAACCGGATCGTCGATTCGCCATGGAGCTGGTCGACGTTTCATCGATTTTCGCAAAATCTGACTTCGGAATATTCGCGTCTGCCGTTGCCGG
>JAITFC010000074.1 GCA_031281635.1 Puniceicoccales bacterium
ACGTTCCTCCTGTTCCGGAAAAATACTGCAAGTGGGTCGTCGGCAATTTTTTCGCTTGCGCCCGTGACATTGGATTGGGGCAGCGCTCCGAAAAACGTTTACCTCCAATGATCTGGCCCAACTATGTCTTCAGAATTTTGATGAATGCGTCCTGGGGAATGGACACTTTTCCGATGCTCTTCATACGCTTTTTCCCCTCTTTCTGCTTTTCCAACAGCTTTCGTTTGCGGGTAATATCTCCTCCATAGCACTTTGCGGTGACGTCCTTTCGCAGTGCTCCTAGAGATTCGCGGGCGATGATATTTCCGCCGATAGCTGCCTGAATTGCGATTTTAAATAATTGGCGCGGAAGCAATTCCTTCAATTTCTCGCACATGCGGCGGCCCTGGGAAACTGCCTTTGAGCGGTGAATAATTGCGGAAAATGCATCGACAGGTTCGCCATTGACGAGGATGTCCAATTTGACCAAATCGGCAGTTTCGTAGGCAGCGAGTTCGTAGTCCATCGAGCCGTAGCCCCGGGTTATGCTTTTCATGCGGTCATTGAAATCGATGAGAATTTCGTTGAGGGGAATGCGGCAAGTTAGGATGAGTCGAGTACCGTCTAAAGTCTCTGTATTAGTGCAAGTTCCGCGTTTTTCATTGAGCAGTCCGAGCACATCGCCGAGGGAGTCTGTGGGAATATGCAGCGTGGCCAAAATGAACGGTTCCTCGATGTGGTCGATGTTTGATGGATCCGGCAGGAATTGCGGATTGTCGATTTCGCGCCATTCACCATTGGTGAGAAAAACTCGGTATACCACGCTCGGGTAAGTAGATAATACATCGAGGTCATATTCGCGGCGCAGGCGCTCCTGGATAATTTCCATGTGCAATAGCCCTAAAAATCCGCAGCGGAAGCCGAATCCGAGAGCAATGGAACTTTCGGAGGCATATGTGAGGGCAGAATCGTTCAATTGCAATCGGCCCATGGCAGACTTAAGTCGTTCAAAGTCAGACGTATCTAGCGGATAAATCCCACTAAAAACCATTGGCCGCACTTCCTTGTAACCCCGCAGCGGCTCCGTCGCTGGATCGGACGTTTTGGTCACCGTGTCACCGATTTTGATCTCCGAAACACTTTTGATGCTCGTCACAACATAACCTACTTGGCCGCAGAGCAGTTCATCCCTTGCAGCCATCGCTGGGACAAAGCATCCGATCTCCTTCACCTGTGTTCTTCGAGCGGTCTGCATCATTGTAATTTCGTCTCCCAGACGCAGTTGACCGCCAAAAATCCGCACGTAGCAAATTACTCCTTTGTAGGGATCAAAAACGGAATCAAAGACCAGGGCTTTCGTTTGTGCGTGTGCTTTGGGTGGAGGAATTCGTTCGACAATGGCGCGTAAAATATCACCGACGCCTAGGCCGGTTTTTGCGCTGGCTAGAATCGCCTCCTCTTTCGGGATGGCTAACACCTCCTCCATTTGAGCTAAAACCTTTGGCACATCGGCATTTGGCAAATCGATTTTGTTGATGACGGGAATAATTTGCAAATTTTGCTGCATGGCAAGGAGAGCGTTGGCAACGGTTTGTGCCTCAATTCCCTGGGCCGCATCGATGAGCAGGAGGGCACCTTCGCAAGCGGCGAGGCATCGGGAAACCTCGTAGGAAAAGTCCACGTGGCCAGGAGTATCCATGAGATTGAGCAGCATTTCGTTGCCATCAGCAGTAACATAGTGCATGGAAACGGGGTGACTTTTGATTGTAATACCGCGTTCCCGCTCCAAATCCATGGAATCGAGCAGCTGTGCCCGCACTTCCCGCGGCGAAATTGTCCCCGTTGCTTCGAGTAAGCGGTCGGACAGCGTTGTTTTGCCGTGATCGATGTGAGCAATGATGCAAAAATTCCGAATGCGCACGCTGTCCACCTCTGATAACCTCCTCTCCAGGGACTACGAGACCGAATAAACCGCGCAACAATAAAAATAATTTCCGCGTTCGAGAGCTGGGCAATAGTAGAGGAAAATGAAAGTTTACATAAAAGGTATGACGCTCCCGCCGGCCCCTGGCCCCCTCGGTGCGGACAAAATGAAAATTTTCCTCCCTAGGTGGTTCACAAGAAAGCAATGCCCATGCGAACAGTTATAGTTTTCTAAAAATTCTATAATCTTTCAAATAGTCTTAGGATTCGTCACTGCGGATAAAAAATTTCTCCCGATGTATGTGATTATTGGCGGAAAAGGTTAGGCTAACTCCGTGGTTTTGTTCAATATTACTAAGATGATCATTGGCAGTATTTTTCAAAAACTCTAATACGTCTGGGTGCACAATTGCCCGCAGCTGTCTCGGTGTTGTACTAACTTTTTTCGGCGATTTTTTGATGACATCCATGAGCGCATTCAGCACGCGCATGGCGGTAGTTTGCGGCAGTTCCAGCGCACCCCGTCCTTCGCAATAGGGACAGGGGCGACGCATGTTGCGGAAGAGGCTTTGCGAATGCCTTTGCCGGCTAATTTGCATGATGCCTAGGGGAGAAATCGGCAAAATTTGAAAGCGCTCCGTGTCCTTTTCCATCATGGCTTTCATGCTCTGGAATAGTTTGCGCTGGTCCGCCTTGTCTTGCATGTCGATGAAGTCAATGATGATCAGACCTCCCAGGTTGCGCAGTCGCATTTGCCGAACGATTTCTTCGGCCGCCTCCAAATTCACGCGCAGGAGATAGCTATCCCCATTTGCTTTTTCGCAGCGCTGGGAACTAGTGTTCACATCGATAGCCGTCAGTGCCTCCGTTTCTTCGATAACAATTTCGCCGCCGGACTGCAGGGCCACGCGCCGGGAAAACGCCTGTATGATCTGCTTTTCCACGTTGATGGCCGCAAAGAGTGGAACAGGTCCCGCATAGAGGTGCACGCGGCTGCGCATGCGCGGGGCAACGGCGTTGATGTCACGGACAATTTGCGCATATAATTCCGGCGAATCTGTCACAATGCGGTCCACATCATCAGTTAGAAAATCACGCACGGCACGGCCAGCCAAATCCGGCTCTCGGTAGAGCAGTCCCGGACCATCGACGGTCTTCAATTTTTTAGAAATTTCGTCCCAAGTCTTCAGCAGCATGGACAGGTCGCGAATGAAGTGTTTCAATTTCTTTTCCGCTCCGGCCGTGCGCACCACAACTCCCATGCCCGGTGGCAAAGTCAGCGATTGCAAAATGCCCTTCAAGCGCTCCCGTTCCTGGGCACTTTCAATTTTCCGCGAGATGCCCCAGTGCTCCTGCAATGGTGTCAGCACCAAATAGCGTCCAGACAGTGCAATATTCGTCGTGACCCGCGGACCTTTCGTCCCCATCTGCGCCTTTGTAACTTGCACAAGAATTTCTGTTCCAACGGGATACATTTTAGGAATATCGTTGACCGTAATTTCCCGATTGGAAGAGCTTTTACCCAAAATTTCGAAAGAATCGTTGGCGGCCGGCATCATGTCCCAATAGTGTAAAAATGCATTTTTTTCCTGGCCAGTGATGACAAATGCTGCCTTAAGCCCGGGGTCCAGGTTTTGGATGCGCCCTTTGAAGATGGCTCCCACCCAATTCTGGTGCATCGGCGTGTCCACGGCGAACGTCTCCATGCGCCCGTCCACCAGAAACGCCAGGCGAGTTTCTGCAAAGTTACGATCCATCACGATTTCGCGAAATTTTCCATCGCTGCTCACGATATTTTTCAGAATACGCTGCAGTATGGGCTGCTTCTTCGCCCTGGCCTTGGCCTCCTCTATAAGTTGTTCCCCATCAATTACTTCCGGGGATATCTCACTGGGTGGTTGCTCCCATTCTTCCAAAAAATCTTCCCCCGCTGCGGTGTCCATTGACTAAAGTCCTTTCTCAAACTTAAAAATTGCATCGTCCGGCCAAATATTTCTCTCCAGACAACGAGGTCGTCGTACCGCTGTCACTGCAAATTTTGCCGCCGATGGTAGACGCTTTGCACAATTCCCTGCAAAGTGCAACACACAATTAAAAAAGAGCCGCCATAGCTCAAAAAAGGCAGGGGAACGCCGGTGATTGGCATGAGTCCGATGGTCATGCCCACGTTTACGGCGGTGTGCATGGCAATTAGGACGGCAATGGCAACGGCGAGGTAGCGACCGAAGCGGCAATGGGACAGTTGTGCAATGTGTAAATTATTTGCTACAAGCAGCATAAGCAGCAAAAGGACCGTCATTGTACCCCAAAAACCTTTTTCCTCAGCCAGTACGGAAAAAAGAAAATCATTGGTGGCAACGGAGCGCGGGAGATAGCCAAGCTGCGCCTGTTCGCCGCCACCGGAACCCTTCCCTAAGAATCCTCCGGAACCGACGGCAATGAGAGACTGGCGCAGGTTCCAGCTGATGCCAGTGCCGTCTGGATCAACAACTTCCGGCGCGACGAACCCGAGGATGCGATTGCGCTGGTAATCTTTGAGGGGAAGCGGCGAGTGCACCTGATAGCTGCCAAGGCCCTGGTCTGGACGTAGTCCGTTTTCTTCGAGGAAATTGCGATAGCGAAACATGTCCCAGGCCAGCGCGGATAGTAGCAAAAAGCCCAGCCATGCCAGAATGAGAAAAAAGCGGCTAGAAAGTTCTGACACATAGAGAAGAGCCAGCAGAATTGGCGGTAAAATAAGGGCAGATCCAAGGTCTGGCTGCAAAAAAATTAGCATCCAGGGCGGAAAAAAAATGGCAAACGCGCGCAGCAGAGACCACTTCGATTCGGCTACGGAACTAACTTTTGAGCCGGATAGTGCTGCCGCCATCATAATCACCGTGGATAATTTGGCCAGTTCAGCCGGCTGCAATTGTACGCCGAAGATTCGAATCCAGCGCAATGCTCCGTAGCGACGTACGCCAAGCGATGTCCATGTAAGTAAGAGAAGGAAAATGCCTCCAGCGTAGATCCAGTGCGCGTGCCGCAAAAAAAAACGATAGTCGATGCGGGCACAGAAAATATAGAGCAATGTGCCGGCAAAAAACCAGGTCATTTGTCCGCGCCACTGGTGCCCATGTGTGGCCATTTGCGCCGAATGGATTGCCGAAATCCCGAAAAGAAGAAGAAAAATAATGCAAATTGGTCCCACTAAATCCCAGCGTCGCGGCAAATCCAACGGCAAGTGGCGCCGCGGAGCACTATCCGGGGTGTGTAATTGCGAACACATGGCAGTGAAAACGACAGCAAATGCCAGCGGAGTTGAATCGCCAACATCTAACGCGTGATATTCGTAGTCATTCATCGCCAATTGGCAAGCTGCAATCAATTGAAAAAAAATTGTTGACTGTCGGAGCACTTTCGCTGGGAAATTGCCGGCTCCGGGCTCTGCGCGCGTTTGACTGTAAAAGCGCATAAACATTTTCCTCTAAACAGCGTCTTATGGCCGGCGAAACATTTTAAAAAACAATCTAAATTAAAAAAATTCACAATTCCTCTTGACGTCGTTTTTCTATTGGTTTATAAAATTACGGAGAAGGTGGTTTATGAGTATATCGGATCTGGTGGGGCATTTTTGCGCAAGAAATCCTTCATTTCAGAGCTTTGTCCAAGAAGATCAGGATGCAATTAAGGCAGAAATGTATCGGCGAACAGCAAATGTCACAGCCGCCGGAACAGCCGAACACATTGCTACAGAAGTTATAAATGAATACCGTAGGAATGGCCATATTTTCACAATTCCAATAAATCTTCAGGATCGCAATGATATGTTCAACGCCGAGCAAAATCCGCTTCTCGTCGCAGAAGCCCACGCGAGAGCACAATATGCACGCAACGCGTCCGACAACATACATTGTAATTCCGAAATACTCTATCGCAATCTCTATGCGCAAATTTTACTTCATTTATATAGATTAATCAGGAGCGGGGGAATATATATGTGTTTTAACGTGCTTGGCCCGAAGACATTGATCGATGCAGGAGTCTCGGAGTATCATCAGATACCAGATGGTGTGGCTGCAATGGCGGATGTTTTATATAAACGTGACGCTGTGCTTCCTGGCATTGGCATCGCTCCATCAATGAGAAGAGCCTTAGATCTCTTGAATAATGTTATTTTAAATCTCGCTAAATTTCTGGCCAGCGCACATTCTAAAAAAAGGCCGCAGACCGCACTATCCGATAGAGAAATAGCGGCACTTGAAGCAATTCCACCTCTGGAGCCTATTAAGAAAGAGGTGATGACGCCATTTTCCCCTGACGAACTCGAACACACGGAGGAAATTTGCGCGGCTGATCCTGCCCTCAGCGCAATGGCTCGAGATATGACGTTCAGCGAATACTCAGAGCCGGCATATGACCGATTAAGGCCACTATGGGAAAGCACTTTGGCTTTGAATTTTCCGAAATACAAGGTCCTCATTGTTCGGGATTTTGAGAAAAAGTCGCCATATTTTCCCACAAAAATAATGGCACAGGCAAAGAAAAATTGAGAGCAGTTTGAGAGATTGTCTCAGCTATGGAAAAGTCTAGTGTGGCGTCCCGGCTAAAGATTTACAAACAATTCTCCACGTTTGGTTTCTCGAAATAGGCGGAACGCATGCAGTTGAGAAGGAGGCCGAAAAGTGCGAAGACAAAGACGAGGTTGGAACCGCCATAGCTGATGAGTGGCAGCGCCATGCCCTTGGTGGGGAAAATTCCCATGACGACGGACAGATTGATCAGCGTTTGCACGCAGATGAAGAGCATGATGCCGTTTGCGAAGAGAAAAAAAAATGGGCTATGAATGCGGTAGATTTCAAACCAGGCAAGTGCGAATGTGACGACGTAGAGCGCGATGATGAACAGAGCGAAGAGATAGCCAAGTTCTTCGGCAAGTACGGGAAAAATAAAGTCCGTGTGCGCTTCGGGCAGATAAAAGCGCTGCTGGCGACCGTTTCCCAGTCCGAGTCCAAAGAGTCCCCCGGAATTGAAACCGATCAGACCTTGCCATAGCTGGTAGGAGCCTGTCAATTTCGTCGATTCAATGTTCCAAAAAGATAAGACGCGGCCGAGGCGTACGGGATTGAGCGCGATGAACAGAGCGAAGAGGAAGATGGCGCAAATGATGCAAGCAAAAAGTAGGCGCAATGAGGTGCCGGAAAGGAAAAGCAGGGCCATGCCAACGGAAAGGAAGAGCAGAGCTGTTCCGTAGTCCGGTTCCAAAAGTAGCATGGCCGTAAAAAATGCCACAATGAGTGTCGGTCGCAAAAACCCTTCCTTCCAATTTCCTATATTTTCCTGGTGCCGCGATAGGTAATCGGCCAAAAGCAAGACAAAGGCCACTTTGGCAAACTCGGACACTTGAAAATGGATGGGACCAAGGGGGATCCAACGGCGGGAACCATTGACGGAAAGACCGATGCCCGGGATAAGCACGAGAACGAGCAGCGCGGCGGCAACAATGGCTATTTTTCGCGAGCGTTTGCGCAGCCACTGCAGAGGAATGAGGAGGCCGATGGCGGCGGCTGGCAGAGCAAATGCAAACCAAAGACACTGGCGCAGAAGGTAATTGGAATGGACAAATGAGAGACTGGCGCTGGAAAGAGTGAGGAGTCCGAAGAGGGAGAGAGTGCAAATGCAGAGGGGGACGAGTAGTAGCCGACGATTGCCGGTGAAATATTGCACGTACTCCCGCAGAACCCCCACCTTTTTCTCGCGATCCGCACTAGTGGGATGCGGCAAGTTCCAGCGGTTTGAACGGTCGGTGATAGAGTTTTCCCGTTTCATCGGCAAAGACCAGATTTTCGTCCTGTACGCCCATGAAAGTCAAGCACTGTCCGCCGCAGAAGAAACGCTCACCTTGGCACACGAGGTTGTCGCCAATGACAGCCTTGGCACCGTAGCGTCCAAGTTGCAATCCGCGCACGTCCAATTCTTGCACGCGCTCCATGGTTGGTTTAATATTTGATACGTCGCAAGCGCCGTCAACAACTTCGACGCAAGCTACTTGCCAACAATCTTCGGTGGGTGCTTGAACGGCCGACAGGCGATAATGGTCCTGTTTTTTTGATACGTTGGCAACGTCAATTGCCTGCTCTACGTTATTTTGTGCAATGTAGCGCTGCTTAACGTTTAATGCCAATAGTCCTCCGACGAAGCAGGCAATGAGCGCTGCATAGCCGACGCACAGGTAGATCATCCTCTTTTCTGGCGGCATTTGTTGCAGCGCAGCGTCGTCTCCTAGGCTTGGACAGCAATGGCCATCGTGGTCGTGCAAGCCGCAACCGTGAAGATCACGGCTTTTTTTTGCTTTTTCTGCGTCTTCAATGAGAGTCATCATAGCCTCCTTAGGTCGCGAATGGCACGGCGAGCGTCTCGGTAGGAGACGGTGTGACTGCCGCGCACATAGGTTGAAATCAACGCACGGTCACAGAGCGCATTGATAAGACGTGGAATGCCTTTGGACGCTCGGTAAATGGACACGAGTGCTGGCATTGTGAATTTTAAACCGCCCGTATGACCCGCCGCTGCTAGGCGGTATTGGATATATTTAATCATTTCCAAATATCTCAGGGGGTAGAGATTGTAGTAAACGGCAACTCGCTGTCGCAATTGACGCAACCCGTGTGTGCGGAGCAAATGGCGCAGTTCTGGTTGCCCGGCGATGACGATTTGTATCGATTGGTGATTGCTGCTCTCTATATTGGAAAGTAATCGTATCTGTTCCAACATTTCGACGGATAAATTTTGCGCTTCGTCGATCACTAAGACAATTTCGCGCTGTTCTTCACTGAGGCGCGAGAGAGCTTTCCTAATGCACTCCAACATCTCCAGTGGCGAACGAGACTTTACGGCTAAGGCGAGATTACGCAGAATTTCTGCGTACAAATCTATCGCGCCTATGCATGGGTTTTTTAGAACAATTTTTTGATATTTCGAGTCCTCTAATTCCTGCAAAAAAGTTTGCAATAGCAGTGTTTTTCCGCATCCGACTTCTCCAGTTATAACGATGATTCCTTTTTGCTGTTCTATGCCGTAGCGCAGATGCGTAAGACAGGCGCCATGCTGCGGACTTAGATATAGAAAATCCGGATTCGGCGGTAGGCAAAATGGAGCCCTGTCTAAACTGAAATACTTCAAATACATCCCATCGTATTAAAAGTCATTTTTCGCAAAATGCAATAGCTATGTAGCAGACGGCGCGCGGCAAATCGCAACATCTTTCTCGCCATGAAGATGAAGAGCATGTAAAATTTTTTTTAAAATTGAAATTGCGGAATTCGCAAAATTGCCCCGGACGTGAATTCGGAACCGCGCCACAGGCCAGATCTGAGGTGGCGAGCTTTTCACGATTCCCGGAAACCATTTTTCAAAATTTTTCTGCGAAAATGTCTTGCGTCGGACGAGAAATCCGCGGAGAAGCCTGACGACAATGGTGGATCAATCTGGAAAAGTTATTAACAATCGAATGTTAATAAAAAGATCCAAACCGATGATTGCATTCGCGGAAAAGTCTCTTTTCATCGGGGAGAACGTTCGCCTCCGCCATTCGCTGCGATTAGACGATTGGCCCCGGTGACGCATGGAAAGAGCATTTGGGTTAATTTTTTGCGGGATAGAGTGGCGACGGCCGGCAAGGGACTGACTGCAACGGAGACGGACAAGGATGGAGGCGATAGCTGTTAATAACTTTTCTACTGGCGAGGTCGAAGGACGCTCCCTGACGTCGGCGTGGACGGCGTTTCAAGACGATTTGCGCGCGCTGTTTGCGGAGGATGTCTATCGCACGTGGTTCGAGGATTTAAAGCCTCTGCGTGAAGGGGATCGCGCCCTCATTCTGTCCACGCCTAACGAATTCACAAGCATTTGGGTGCGAGACAACTATGGCATGCTTCTCGAGCGACATTTTTCCCAAAAAGTCGGCCAGGAGGTGCGCATTACTTTGGAAAGTTCGTCGGAGCCGGGACACGAACAGCCACTGCGCAGCGAAGCCCCACAAAAGGTTGCGCAGCGCAAATTAGTAGCCATGAGGAAGTTCGACGAGGCACATTTCATCAGCCCAAAGAACACTTTCGAAAATTTCGTCGTTGGTCCCGGAAATCAGCTCGCACACGCCACTTGCATCGCCGTTGCCCGCGAACCGGGAACGGCCTATTCGCCACTATTTCTCTATGGTGCAACGGGCATGGGAAAAACGCATCTCTTGCAAGCAGTTGCCCACGAGGCTCTTGCCCGTCGGCCAAAACTCAAAATTGTTTACACCTCGACGGAGAAATTCACCAACGAATTCATCGCAGCCGTGCAGGCTGGTGCCCTCGGAAAATTTCGCTCATATTTTCGCAAAGTTGACGTACTGCTCATCGATGACATCCACTTTCTTGCCGGGAAAGAGCGCATTCAAGAGGAATTTTTCCACACCTTCAACGAGTTATTTGAGTCGCAGAAGCAAATTTGTCTCTGCAGCGACCGGCCTGCCGTCGAGATCGCTCAATTGGAGACACGGCTCGTGTCGCGCTTTCAGTGGGGCTTCGCTGCCGATATTCAGCCGCCTGATTTGGAAACGCGCATCGCTATTTTGCAAAAAAAAGCGGAGGCCATGCGGTTGCAATTACCTGCTGATGTGGCACATGCACTGGCAAATGGCGTATGTAGCAATGTGCGGCGTCTGGAAGGTGCACTCAATCGCGTTGCCGGCTATGTGTCTCTTACCCACCAACCTATTACCGTTGCAGCCGTGCAAAATCTCATGCATGATATCTTCCAGGAAGAAGCTTCGCGCACGCTGCAAATCGAACAGATTCAACGGCGTGTGGCAGAATTTTACAAAATTACGCTCGCGGACCTCCTCGGGAAAAAGCGTCCCAGTAACATCGCATTCCCCAGGCAGGTCGCAATGTACCTATCTCGCGCGTTGACAACATATTCCCTTCAACGCATCGGGACGGAATTCGGCGGACGCGAACACGGAACTGTCATACACGCCTGCAAAGCCGTCGAAAATGCCATGAAGCAAAGCGAGACTACCACGGAGGAAGTTGAAGCTCTAAAACGGTTGCTCACACAATGATCTCTGACGAACTTACGCGCATTCACTCCATAAGTTTTTTAGCCATCCGTAGACCATCTGCTGCCGATGAAAATTTTCCATCTAGCTGCGCTTGAAATAATTCCTCCAAGATTTCCCCCATTTTTTTCGAGGGCGCCATATCCAGATGCGATTGCAGGTCCCGGCCACGAATGATGGGCCGCGGAGGCTGCCGCAAAATTCCTTCGGTGCGAGCAAGTTGTTCCAGGCGGTCTTCGCCGGAAAAATTAGGAACAATGGGCGGTCGACCCATATTGTCGCAGCGGGCAACGGCGAGCAACAGGTCAATGCGCTTCACTCTCCATGCCAGACGGCGCGTGACGGGAATGGCCTCATCGCCCATGCAAGAAAAACATCGCGGTAACATGTGGCATGAGACGATGGCGGGAACAATTTCAAGAAGAAAATTGGGCGCACGCAGGCGTTGGAGAAAATTTCGCGTAGGAATGATGCCAGCTTTTTCATGGCCAGGAGCATGCAAAATCCCTCTGTCGTCCGTTGTTGTGCAAGACGGTTTCCCGAAATCGTGGCAGAGGATGGCGAAACCGACGGCAAGTGCATCCGCTTCGACGGAGGGGCGTAGAGTCGAAAACGCGTTGAGGGCGTGCTTGATATGTTCCAAAACACAGCCTTCTGGATGAAAAGCAGGGTTTTGCGGACAAGTCTTCAGTGCCTCAAGCTCGGGGAAAAATCGCAACCAGTCGCAGTCGTCCAAAAAGGCAAGCGCATCGGCGATATTGTGTCCCAATAGGAACAACTTGCGCATCTCAGCGAAAATTCGTTCCGGGGACAGAAAATCAGCACTCAGTGTGCGGCAAAGTTTCACGGTTAGTGGGTCGGCTCTGAGGGAGAAACGCGCGAGGAATTGCATGCCGCGCAGCACGCGAAGAGGATCCTCGGAAAATCTATCGGAAACGTGTCTGAGACGGCGCTCGCGCAAATCTTTGCAGCCGCCGAATGGATCTTCCAGCACGCATGTCAGCGGATCGTAGTAGATGGCATTGATGGTAAAGTCCCGGCGGTGAGCAGCTTCACCAATGGACATGTAACGGTCTATTTCCACGAAAAAATCGCGGTGTCCCGGTCCATGGCGCGTTTCTCTTCGCGGCAACGCGAGATCTAGCGGTAATTTGTGAAATTTGTAAATTCCGTAACCTTTCCCCACGAAACTCATGGCTTTGGGAAAGAGGGACTCAAGATCCGCCGACGCAAGATCAAACACTTCCACATCCCACTCCGCCGGAGCAAGCCCCAGAAGTAAATCTCGCACGCAACCACCGACCAGAAGCGCCCGCCCACCGGCATCGCGAATGCGCTCACAGACATGGCAAACTCCCTCCGGCACATTCTCTATTTGCTTCAGTGTCATGGCTTTGATTCCATTCCAATGTCGGCATTGATCAGCCGCTCCAGCTCATCCACCGCCCCTGCAGAAGCCACTCCGCGCAAGAGGCAAACTCCTCTGCGATAAACGTTTACATTTCCTCCCCCACAGCCAATGCACCCGTAATCCGCGTTGCCCATTTCTCCCACTCCGTTGACCACGCAGCCCATGACGGCTATTTTCAGTTGGGGAAAATTTCCCAGCCGCCGACGCACTTCTTTGGCCAGGGCTGCAACGTCGCAAGTCGTTCTTCCACACGTCGGACAAGCAATAACTTCCGTGCGCATTTTCCCGAATCCGCAGGCCTGAACTGCGTCTTCAACAATTTCTCGCCGTTCTTCATAATTTGCTCCGGGAACGACGCAAATGGTAGCGGCAGAAGGAGTCACCAAAATTTGCTGCAAAATCGCCAAGGCCGCCGCATCGCCATCAAACGGTTCGGGAAATGGCAAGATTTTTAAAGTGCTTGCGTCGGAATTCACATGTTCGACGACTCTTAGAGTTGCGGGGCAAGTTTTCGGTGCCTGCAGCGGATGTTCACCGACGAAACGGAGCAGTTTTTTGGCAAAAGAAATTTCTTTTTCCGGCGGCTCGGTCAAGGAAACGCGAATGGTATCGCCAATTCCCTGGGATAGAAGGACTCCGATGCCGAGGGCACCTTTCACCCGCCCCACAGACCCCACTCCCGCCTCCGTCACGCCGATGTGAAAGGGTGGATGCTGCCCGTCGCACGCCATTTTTTTTGATGCAATTACGTTGAGGCTAATGGTTTGCAGCGGATCACTTGCCTTGAAAGAAAACACAAGATCGGAAAAATCGCAATCCGTGGCCCATCGATGCATGTCTTCGGCGGACCGTAGTAGGGCTGCCGTTTCATCTCCCCATCTCCACCGCATGCGAGCGGAGACGGAGCCGCCGTTGCAACCAATGCGTACCACTCTTCGAAGTTTTTTCGCCTTTCGAAAAAATTTATCCGCTTCTTCGCGAACCATCTCTTCTTCTCTCGCAAATAGTTTTTCGTCGTAGCCATCCGGCGCAGGAGTGCGGTGTATGGCAAAATTTCCAGGATTTATGCGCACTTTTTCGAAAATATCCAATGCATCTAAAGCCAATTGCGAGCCAAAGTGCAGATCCGCGACAAAAGCAACATGTTCGCCCTCAACGGCATGACGCAGAGACTCGAATTGACGCAAGGAGGTAATTGTTGGAAGCGCAACGCGAATCAGGAAACAGCCAGCCGTCCGAAGAGATTCCACCTGTGCCAGACAGCTATCCATCTCGGATAGAGGAACATTGAGCATCGATTGCAATAGAATCGGAGCTGTACCTCCCAACTGCAACGGACCAACGGAAATCATCCTACTTTTGCGCGAAGCATAGACCACAGCGGGCCCTGCGTAACATTCGAGACGATTTTTGCAAGTTCTCATTTTTTCATCGTTGGCTGTGATGCGCCACTCCAGACCTGGCTTGGGAAGTTGTGTGAGCCTTCCAGCGCATTGAAAAAGAATTTTCTGTCACCAATGCCGCCCGAGCGCCTCTCGAAAATATTTTGCAGCCAACTTTTTCGAATGCAGATAGGAGTTTAGTATAAAATTTTTTACGCGTAACCACCGAAGCCAGCGGCTACATGACTGGGAACGCCACCGCAAAAATGGGTCTGACGCAAAAAATGCCGTCGAAACCCCAGTGGCTCTCTGTCGGCAAATTGCAGCACAAAAGTTAGGCAACAATTTCCGCGGGAGCGGCTTCGCCATTTGTCTCAACTTCACTCTGTGACGCTAACTGCGATCCAAAAACGATGGGAGACAGCGCCTTCTTCACACGCTGGGAGCGATTTCGGTGAATAATGCCGTGTTTGACAGCCTTATCCAGCGAGGACAAGTAGCAGCAAGCGGTTTCGCGGAGAATGCTACCATCGGCATTTGCCGCACGCAACTCGCTGACACGCCTCGACAGAGTGTTTAGTTTCGTTTTTACGGAACGATTGCGCGCCGTACGCTTGGCAATGCGACGCATATCTTTTTTCGATGATTTTAAATTGGCCATAGCAAAACCTGGAGTACTGCCTAGGAGAAATCTACCATATGTCAATGAATTTTTTCGCAGCGGTGAAAAATTTCTCGCTTGGCGGGACCAAAGACGTTTTTCGGATGAATTTTGGAATGCGCCACGCAATAATTAGGAAAAGTCCGGTCCAATGCGGTCCATGGCCATGTATGTCCTAAGAACTTCTGGCACGGTGACTGTGCCATCGGAGAGCAAATTATTTTCCAAAATCGCGGCAAGGACCCGTGGAACGGCTAGTCCGGAACCATTTAGAGTGTGGACAATTTCCGGTTTCCCTCCTCCGCTCGGCCTAAAGCGTATATTTGCCCGACGCGCTTGAAAATCTGTAAAATTGCTGCAGCTAGACACTTCCAGCCAACGTTTCTGACCGCCGGCCCACACTTCCAGGTCATACTGTTTCGCATGAGGAAATCCAATGTCGCCGGTGCAGATGGCGAGGACGCGGTAGGGAATTTTCAGGGCTCGCAGAATGCCCTCCGCATCGCGGCGTAGCGATTCAAGTTCCGCAAAACTCTGCGTTGGATGCACCCACTTGACCAATTCCACCTTATCAAATTGGTGCAGACGATTTAACCCGCGCACGTCCTTCCCCCAGCTGCCAGCTTCCCGGCGAAAACAGGGCGTATAGGCGCAGCGATAGAGTGGCAATTGCGATTCGTCTATAATTTCGTCGCGGAAAAAATTTGTTACGGGCACTTCGGCCGTTGGAACAGCAAAAAAATCGTCCACCGCCATGTGGTACATCATGCCTTCTTTGTCTGGCAACTGTCCCGTAGCCGTTGCGCTGGCGGCATTTACAAGAATTGGCGGAAGAAATTCCGTGTATCCATTTTGGGCGGCGCAATCGAGAAAAAATTGTATGAGAGAGCGCACTAATTTGGCCATGGGACCGACGTAAAATGGAAATCCAGCCCCGGTAACTTTCACACCACGAGCGAAATCAAGACCCGCGGAAAACCAGGGAATGTCATAGTGAGGCACTGCGTGGGAGGATACGGCGGCGATATCTCCCCAGCTATCAACGACAACGTTGTCCCGGTCCGATTTTCCTTCTGGGACGCTCTCATGGGGGATGTTTGGAATGCTGAGATAGGCCGACTGCCATCGACTTTCTACCTCGCGCAGAGAGCGTTCCAACTCCTTTACATGGGCAGATACTTCGCGCAGCCGCGCCGTGCGTTCGGAAAACTCCGGCGAAGAACGACCTATGGACGACAACTCCTCGCCGGCGGACTTTTGTACCGAGCGCGCAATTTCAAACGCACCCATTCGCTCCCGGCGGAGATCATCCAGCAACAGAAAAGCATCGATGTCAACGGGGAATTTTTTCTTAGCCAACGCCTTCTTCACCTCTTGCGCATGCTCCCTCAAATATTTTAATTCCAACATCGCGCTGAGACTTTGCCAACTTTGCATTCCTAGCAAGCCCTAATTTCGGAAAACTTGTCCTGCGAAAATTTTCGAATCCTGTCACTCTATGTCGCAGAAAATTCTCACACTCTCACATGTTCCTTCCTAGCAGCTTTGTAGAGTTGATAACGATTAGACCCGTTGCCAAATTCTTGAAATTTGGCATCCAAGGCTGCTTTTCGGTCGATTTTCTTGAATTTTGCAATGGGCCTATTTAAATCCAGGGAATTTACTGTCCACAGGCCTCTCCGAGGCATTGAGGGAAAAGTTTACGCATGTGCTTCTCTTGCAAGATAAAATAGCGGCCTCGGCGGATGCCGTCCAAGGTTAACCCGCCGATTTGGTAACGTTCCAGAGATTTTACGGTGTAGTCAAACGCGCTCAGCATGCGGCGGATATGTCGTTTTTTTCCGCAGGACAACGTGATGTCCACTTTTCTGCTGGATCCCTCAACCGAGCGAATGGATTTCAGTGTAAGGTTTTCACCGTCGTCACAAATACCATCCAGCAGTGCCAGCCGATGCCTTTCCCTCAGAGGTTTATCGATGGTAACATGATAGTGTTTTAAAATTCCATGTGTCGGATGCATCAGTTGCGACGCCAAATTGCCGTCATCGGTCAGCACTACGAGCCCTTCGCTATCCTTGTCCAAACGCCCGCAGCAGATTAATTTATGATTCTTGTATGGCGCCAAAAGTGCATAAATTGTCTCCTCATTGCCGTGCAAAGGGTCGCTGTGGCTGCAAATGTATCCGCGCGGTTTGTTGAGTGCGAGGACCGTACGACGCTTAGAAATTTTTGTGGCGGGCACAGCGACACCGTGAAACGTTACCAATTGCCCGGCCAACACGCGCGTCCCAAGTGCCACCCGTTGATTATCAATCAAAACTTCACCGCGTAAAATAGCCTCCTCACCGCTCCGTCGCGAACATACGCCAGCCTCCGAAAGAAATTTTTGCAGGCGTACTCCCGTTTGACTCAAGTTTCTATCAACATTTGCCACAGCAGACTCCGCACGCGTTACCTTGTTTTCTAAAATTCTGTGTCCGTCAAGGAAATTTTTGCTTTTTTTGTGGACAATCGGTTACTTTTCCCTAGCAGAGATACCGCGCTCGGGTGGTGAAATTGGCAGACACGCTAGACTTAGGATCTAGTGCCGCACGGCATGGGGGTTCGAGTCCCCCCTCGAGCACCAGAGCGGCTTTGTGGACGATTCATTCGACTTTTGAAAAAGATCTATTTTTTGTTGCACGACTGGAAATTTTTCTCCTAGTTGTGGATTATGAGATTTTCGGGAAACATTTCGGCAACTCCGCAAACATTAGTTATGCTAAGCGTCTCACTGTTGCTAACAGTATTTATTGTTTGTTGCATATTTAGATTACTCTGTCGACGATTGCCAAACTCGCAAAAATTTTTACGCACAATAAAAGTTCCGTCTTCGCTTTTCATTGTTATATATTGCACATATTTGCCGATTCGCATTTTTGCAAATGACGAGCATTTAATTAAAGCTATCGACTGCCATTTTCGAGCCATAATTATAATACTATTTGCATGGGCAATCGTTCGGATGATTAATTTCGCATGTGATTGCGCTCAACGTAGTTATTGTCAAAAGAAGTCAGACCAGCGTAGTATTATCCCCTTTCTCCAACGCACATGCCACGTCATAATCGGAATTTCAGGAGCTCTGTTGTCGCTAAATTGTCTCGGCATTTCCGTCGGCGGCCTCTTCGCCACACTCGGCATTGGTGGCGCGCTTATTGCCTTCGCAGCCAAGGATTTATTTGCCAACATTTTCGGTTCGCTTGCTCTTATTTTAGACAGACCTTTCCGCATCGGTGACTGGATAATTTTAAGAGACGGAAACATTGACGGCCGCGTGGAATGTATTGG
>JAITFC010000020.1 GCA_031281635.1 Puniceicoccales bacterium
TATTGTGGCTGCTGGAGCATCGGAAAGTTCTGCGGGACAATACATTGCCCCATACGCGGCAACGGCCATGGGCGAATGGTTTATGGAAAATGGCATGGACGCACTCATCGTCTATGATGACCTTTCTAAGCACGCCGTAGCATATCGGCAAATTTCCCTAGTTCTCAAGAGGCCGGCAGGAAGACAAGCCTATCCGGGAGACATTTTTTACCTGCATTCGCGACTGCTCGAGCGCTCGGCGCGGCTGAATGCTGACCACGGCGGCGGCTCTCTGACCGCTCTACCCATTGTGGAAACACAGGCCGGAGACGTTTCTGCCTACATCCCAACTAACATCATATCCATCACCGACGGCCAGATCTACCTGGACACGGAATTATTCAACCGCGGCATCCGGCCGGCCATCGCCATCGGCATCTCCGTTTCCCGTGTCGGCTCCTCGGCGCAGATCAAAGCCTTCAAACAGGTGGCGGGGAAGGTGAAATTGGAATTGGGGCAATACTACGAAATGCAAGCATTTGCGCAATTTGGATCCGAATTGGACGCGCGTACCCGGCAGCAGTTAGACCGTGGGGCCCGCATCGTAGAATTGTTTAAGCAATCGCAATTAGCTCCAAAGCCAGTTGAATTGCAGGTACTTGTACTTTGGGCTGTGCAAAATGGATTTTTCGATGACATTCCCGTTGAACAGGTGCATGCAGCGGGACAGCAACTGGAAAAGTGGGCGACGGCGGCAAAGGCAAAACTTTTGGAAAAAATTTCTTTTGGAGGCGCGCTGGATAAGACCATTGAAACGCAAATGCGCGAGGCCTTGGAACTGTGGCGCAACCAGCGAACGGCGGCGGAATGAATTGAAAAAATTGGTCCAATATGGGTAGTTTCCGGGAAATTCGGCGACGGCTAAAAGCGGTGCAAGGAACGGCTAAGATTACGCGGGCAATGCAGTTGGTTGCCGCGTCGAAGATGCGCCATGCTCAGCTGGCAGCGCTTGCCGGCCGGCGGCATTCTCTACGTTTGGAGGAGTTGGCCGGTCGCTTGGCGACGTCCACGTGTGGAGTGGAATTGCTACCTCCCTTGCTGCGTCCTCGCGCTCCCCAGGTGCGCGGGATCGTTTTTGTTGCGACGGATCGAGGGCTCTGCGGATCATTGAATCAAAACACGTTCAAAGTGATTCGCGCAGAAGATGCGAAAAATGCAAAGTACGTCGCCATAGGCAAAAAAGGAGCCCAATTGTTACTGGCCAATGGGTTACCATTGCTTGCGGAATTTCCCATGAATGACGGCATGCCATTTTTCCAGGCGCGCGCCGTGGCAAATTTTTTAAAAAATGCTTACCTTAGCGGAGAAATTGACAGCGTTGAATTTGTTTATCCGCTCTATGTCAACACATTACACCAGGAAGCACTGCTAAAAAAAATACTCCCATTGGCCGATTCCCGGGATCATTTGCTGAAAAAATGCGCTCTGTTGCCCAAAGAGGGAGAACCACTGCCGTTGGATCCACGGGAATTGTGCATCGAACCGTCTCTGGCAGAACTTCTGACAGCTCTCGTGGAACATTTTTTCCAATTGGAAATTTATCATCTTCTGCTGGAAGCGAAAGCGGCTGAACAGAGCGCGCGCATGGTCGCCATGAAAGCGGCCACGGATAACGCAGAAGAACTCATCAAGGAGTTGGAGATTGCCTACAACAACGCCCGCCAAGCCACCATCACCAATGAAATTTTAGAAATTACGCAAAACTAGTTGTTGCAGGATTTTTAGAAATTACACGAACGCGTTGTGCCGTTAGTTTTCCGGCCAACGGCAGAATGAATAGACCCGCGTCATTTGTCTTTCGAAGCCACTTCTCGGTCAATTTTTGTAATTTTGCAATGGTTCCATTGAACGGCCATGAGCCGTGAGCGGGAAAAAATGTCGCAGACGGCAAAAAAATTTCCAAAGAAAACAGGCAAATGCAGAAAAGGCTTTACCAAGGGGTGCAAATGGGTTTCATGCGGCCGGGGTCCACATGGATGAGAAGCTAGGAACAGATGAGAAGATCGAGTGGTGCATTGCGATCCTCGACGAGAGCTACAATTGGTGGTTGGACGATGCCAGTTGGTTGCCGGAAACGATTGAAGAGGAGCGGCTGAGCATTTTGGATCCGCGACAGATTGAATACGTTTTCGATTTGTTGGAACAGTTGCGAGATTTCGGCTTGCAACACAGCATTGTAGAGCGGGCTTTTCTGCGCTTTGCCATTGATAGGGACCTCGGCGGCGGACGCGTGCGTCTCGTGGCAACGCGGGAACAAATTGCCGAATCGGAGGAAAAATTATTTGCTCTGCCCAACATTTTTAGCGACACCTACGGCGGCTATGCGGAATTTCTGGATCACATTTCTAGTTTGCGCATCAAGTACTTAAATTCTGCACATCACTTCGCCCAGCAGCTGACCGTCGACGAATTGGAGGATGAAGTGCGCGAATCGTTGGAAGGGAATGCGGAGACTCACGAAGCAGTGCATCTTTTCCAGGAGCTTGCGGGTATCCTCGAGTACTGCCCGGCCGGCTACGTTGAACGTGACGAATCGGAGACGGAAGAGATGCTGCACGCCGACGATGATTTGCCGGATGAAGTAGCAATCGCGGAAAATCACTAAATTACTGGACGGGAAATTGCTATTATGAATAGAAGTTCTGCGAAGACCTTCGAAGTGAGCGGGATTTTCGACAGCGTTAGCGGTTCCACCTGCGGCCGGCTTCTCGATATGTGTCGCAATGGACGCTGGAGTGAAAGTGACATTCAGGTAACACAACCGCTTATACAGCAATGTCATCTGCTCCTGGGTCAGGAAATTTGCGGACTGGCGACCGAGGAAGCCGATGGAAGACCAGCACGATTGACGCGGATCGAAACCGTTGACGGACTTCATCCGGAACAGCGCCGTGCTTGCGTACCATTTCTACGGGCAACAACGGTAATGCCAAAGCACTGGCTCAAGTTAGAATTTCCAGGCGGACCACTCAGTACGCGCATCATCGACCTCTTTTCGCCCATCGGAAAGGGCCAGCGCGGACTCATCGTTGCCCCTCCAAAAGCCGGGAAAACGACTCTTTTACAGGATATCGCCCGCGCCATCCAACACAATCATCCCAAATGCCACCTGACGATTTTGCTGGTAGATGAACGGCCCGAAGAAGTTACGGATTTCCAACGCAGCATCGGCGCAGAACTCTTTGCTTCCTCCAATGACGAAACGATTAATCGCCACTTGCACGTGTCGCAGCTCGCCTTCCAACGGGCCAAACATCTTGCGGAAGCGGGTCGCGATGTCATTCTGCTGGTAGACTCTCTCACGCGACTGGTGCGCGCATACAACAATGTCACGGCACACGGCGGTCGAGTAATGAGCGGTGGCCTCGATTCTTCGGCGATGGAGCAGCCGCGGCAAATGTTCGCCATGGCCCGTGACACCCAAGAAATTGGCAGTTTGACGATTCTAGCAACGGTTCTCGTGGAAACTGGCAGCCGGATGGACGATCTAATTTTTCAAGAATTCAAGGGAACCGGCAATGCAGAAATTGTTTTGGACCGTTCCGCCGCGGAATTGCGGCTCTTCCCCGCAATCAACTTGCAGGCAACGGGAACGCGCAAGGAGGAATTGCTATTGGACAAGAAGATGTTAGAATGGGCACAATTCATGCGACGGGCGGCGGCGAGCAGTGGGAAACCGGAAGTTGCGCTAGAAACTCTTCTGAATCGGATGGGAAAAACGCAGGATAATAGCGAATTTGTTCGACTAATTGGGAAAATTTGATGGATGCTGGTTCATGCGCTGGCTCCGCTATTGGAGGATTCGGTTCCGTCGCCGTGTGTTACGACCGTTGCGGCATTTTGATCGTACACTGGAACGCTTTGTTACTGATATTCTCTACGAACGCCGGCGCAGCTCCGGCACAGTAATTTGCGGATTTTTCCTCCTCACCCTATCTCTGCCTTTTCGAGCATTGACCGTCTTGCGTCGCTTTTTTTATGGCCGCCGCATCTTCCGCTCGCAATACCTCGGCTGCGCAGTCATTTCCGTCGGTAACCTCACCGTGGGAGGAACCGGGAAAACACCGGTTGTGGAAATGCTGGCCCGCGAATTGCAACGGCATGGTAGGAAGGTGGCTATTTTGAGTCGCGGCTATCGCAGTCGCACGGAATTTTTTCTAACTCGTTGGCTACGACCCATTACACACGGAGAAGAGCCGCCGCAACGCATCGTGTCCGACGGGCACAATATCCTCCTCAATTCCGCTGAAGCCGGCGACGAACCCTTCATGCTGGCCAAAAATCTGCCAGGCGTGGTCGTTCTAACGGGAAAAAATCGCGTGCGCTCCGGCAAATACGCCGTCAAAAAATTTGACTGCGACACACTCATCCTCGATGATGGATTCCAACATTTGCGCCTGCAAAGCCACCTCAATTTACTGCTCATCGATAAGGGTAACCCGTTCGGTTGTGGACACTTACTTCCTCGGGGGATTTTGCGTGAATCGCCAACGGAACTGCGCCGCGCAACGCACATCTTACTCACAAAATCCGATGGCCAACGCAACGAGGCTCTGGAAACCTATCTCCTTGACCACCGGAGAGATGGAACACCTATTTTGGAATGCCGCCATGCGCCACGCTGTCTCTGCGAAGTGCACGGGCAGGAAAAAATTTCTGTCGGAAAAATGCGCGGCCACCGCATCGCCGCCTTCAGTGGAATTGCCGCCCCCGAAAATTTCGAAACTTTTTTCAATAAATGCGGCGCCGAACTGGTATACAAACACCGCTTCCCAGACCACTACCGCTTTACCGAAGAGGACATTGGGCGAATTTTTGAGCGCGCTCAAGCCTGCAATGCCGAATGGGTCGTCACCACGGAAAAAGATGCCGTTCGCCTGCTCCCCGGATGGTTTTACCCATTGCCCACGTATTTCTTACGCATTGAAATTGAAATATTTCGCGGAAATAATGAATTCCAGCGTCTCATCGCCAGTATCCGCTCCCTGTCCGGCCACTGAAAATACCACATAACTTATCGGCCAAAATCTGTGTCGACCCGCTACTCCAAATCTCAAAGATGTTCAGTACAAGCTACTTAAATCGACCGTAGCGACGATTCATCCGCGTTTTTTTGATAAAATAAGATAAGGCGCGGTGAAATTTTTCCGGTTGCGCGCGCCAGTTGTCGATGGCAGCGACACGGATATTGCGGTAATAGGTGGGAAATGCGCAAAAATTTTCCCAAACGACCGAATCCTTGCGGAGGGCACTGACAATGTCTTCGGGAGGAACGTACAATTCCGGATCCAAATCAGGGAGAACGGCTTGGCCCACTTCGGTCATTTTCCCCGCAGCAATGAGCAGTCGCGCATGCTGCTTATTCACCTCGCTCCAAGAACTGCCGACAGCCCGCTGGCTGAACCGATGCGAGAGATAGTGCGCGTCGTGGCGTTTCACCATGCCATCGATCCACCCAAAACAGAGAGCTTCTTCCAGCGCTTGCACATAGGAAATTCCAGGCAATCCGGAACTTTTGTAGGGAAAAAGTAACCAAATCCCACGTTCCACGATCGCGTTCCGCTCCAGCCAACGCCGCCACTCCTCCTGCGACTGCGGAGCAAGAAATTTCCGCTCGGGTTCGGACTTCTCACCGGAATTGTTCATCATTGATTGCCCAAGCGGGTGGAAAAGAAGAAAGATCCAATGGCCTTGAGTGTCTGTGTGTATAAAAGATCTATTATGGAAAGCAATATAGCTACTGGTTTGAAAATTAGTTTTACCGAAACGCGAAAAATTTTTGAAAAAGTTGTGCTTGGTTTCCAGAACGAAAAGTGAAACATTAGCAAAATATTCTCTATGTCCAAATTCACCAGAAGACTTTTTAAGCCTAAAATACAGGATATTTGTATTTGCATAATTAGCACACTCGCTGCAATTTGTGATTCATCCCGCAAATAATCAAGAGCGATAAGAGATGCAATTCCCGAAGTAGAAAATTGCATCTCGCAATATGCGTCGCAGACATAGCGTGCCAACAAACTCACTAGGAGGAATGGACTTATGTTTAACGAGAAAATGGCAACATAGGTGGCAATGGATGCCGTGATTTCCAAGATACATCTAAGGTTCAACAGCGTCGGCCCGGCGGGGAGAGTGTTGCAAGCGTGCGCCACATGTGTTAGGAAACATAGATCGCTAGTATGGCGCATGTAGCTAGGAACAACAACGACATTTTCATAGTATCTTCCAGAGTAAGATGATGCATCTGGAAAATAAATACGAGACGCAAAACAATCATGCTCTGAATACACGATCTCCGCCGGGAATTTTTGCGTAAATTCATCTAGATACTCTTGTACAACGCAAACCTGATATTTATCATCCTCCGGCCTTGGACCTGTGACGGTTTCTTTACGTTTGTATATGCTATCTTTGCGAGCTTCAGCGTAGAGACAGTAAATTTGCATCGGGAAAAAAGAAACACAGCGCAAAGCGATGCGTAAGAAGCTCTTCACCACCGACAATGCGCAGATGGATAGCGATGGTGAATCGTATGTCACGCCCGAAAAACGCAAAGCATCGCGTAAAAACTGATTTTCGGCTATGATGTCCACTGTCTTGCGCCCGTCAAAGATATAATCCCTAGAGATATGTGACACAGCCTTGTCCACTAACAGAGATTGCTTCACACGAAGGGCCTCCACTGCTTTGGTTTCGGAAAGCCCCGTCATTAAATCACGAAAATAACTCATGCAACTACTAATTCCCAGCCGTTGAAAAAGTCAAGAAAATAAAATAGACGGGGCTACTATTTTCTCTGCACGGCCGCACGGGACTTCCGTCATTTTTTCTTCGAATCACTCGCCGGAGCTGTTGCACGTTTCTTCGAAAAAGTCGACATATTGCCACGGCGAAACAGAGGAATTTTGTCGAGCACATTGTCTTGGAAGTGATTGAATCCCAGATAGATCACCGGTGTGACAAAAAGCGTGATGACCTGCGCAAAAATCATACCGCCAGCGACCACAAGTCCCAGAGAGCGCCGCGATGCGCCATCCCGTCCCCAGCCAAGCGCGATGGGCAGCACACCAGCAATCATCGCCAACGTTGTCATCAGAATCGGCCTAAATCGCTGCAGAGACGCCGCATGAATCGCATCGCGAGGAGACATATTTTCCCTCTGCCGCTGAAGCGCAAAGTCGATGATCATGATGCCGTTTTTTTCAACAATGCCGAGCAGCATGAAGAGTCCAATGTAGGCATAGAGTGAAAGTGGTTGACGGAAAAGGAGTAAGGTGGCCAATCCGCCGAATGCCGCCACGGGAAGGGATGAGAGCACGGTCAGCGGATGCACGTAGCTCTCGTAGAGAATTCCCAGGATGATGTAGGTTACAAAGATGGCTGCAAAAACGAGAACCTTCAGGCTGGCAAAGGTTTGCGCAAATGCTTTAGCCTCACCTTCGAAGGACGACATGATTCCGGCCGGGATGGTCTGCGCGGCGAGTTTGGCAATGTGCTCAACGGCGTCACCGATGGCCACTCCAGGTGCGAGGTCAAAGAAAATTGTGGCGGACGGAAAATTATTTGTGTGGTTGACGACGAGTGGACCCGTTGTGGCGTAGCGAGATGAGACGGTTCCCGCATCCAGCAATGAGCCATCGCCGCCGTGCATGCGGATTAGGTCTAAATCGCCCGTCTGGGACTTAAAACGATCTGCGGCAGTAACAATGACCTGATATTGCTGTGTGGGAGCCTTGATCAAGTAGACGTAATTATTAGAATACGAGGTCCTTAGCTGTTCTTCGACCTGACGTACACTGCTCCCATAGTGCGAAATTTGCTCACGATTCATGCGAACATGCACCTCCGGATTGTTTAGGAAGAGATCGCTGGAAATGGTCGAAATGCCTTTGTAAGAACGCAGTGCCATGAGCATTTGCTGCGTGGCGGCGTAGACTTTATCCGATTCGATGCCCGCAATGGTGAAGGCATATTTTCCCTGATTTGTCCCGACGACACCGGTCTGCACTTGCAACTCCGGCCGCGCCTTGAAGAACGTCATGGCACCCGGGATGCGACTTACCTGCCCCATGAGTTGCCCGGCC
Source organism: Puniceicoccales bacterium (assembly GCA_031281635.1). GTDB lineage: Bacteria > Verrucomicrobiota > Verrucomicrobiia > Opitutales > JAIRLM01 > JAITOA01. The sequence continues at coordinate 8,127 of JAITFC010000020.1, forward strand.
ACCTGATGGATCTCCGGCCTTTCCTCGCGTGGACGCAGAAACGCCATTGCAAACCCCTGATTACCACCGATCCAAGACATTCCTGTCACGGAAAAAGATGTTTCGACGGCCGGATTGGCGTGTAAAATCGCGTCCACGTGGCTCTGGTAGGCCGCCATTTGCTTCGGAGATGTCCCCTCCTGCGCGATGAAAAAGCCCTGCAACATGCCACTATCTCCGTCAGGCAGAAAGACTTTTGGAAGAATGGAAAACGACACAATGGTGCCAGCGAGGCAGACAGCCCAAAGCGCCCAGGCAACCCATCGGCGGTCCAGGAAAAAATTTAAGAGGCGGCCATAGGTGCGCAAAAACCGCTCTTCCAGATGATGGGCAAATGCTTCCACCCGTGTGGGTTTCTCGATCGAACGCGCCTTTAGCATGCCGGCACACATGAGGGGGGTAACGGTCAGAGAAACGATGCCCGAT
>JAITFC010000049.1 GCA_031281635.1 Puniceicoccales bacterium
AGAATCCCGTAGTCCCTGGCGATAATTTTATTGATGTCGGCAATGATCGGGTATGTGACACCTGCGATTCCTCCCCGCTCCCTAGGCGTTTCCAGCCACGCCAGATGGCAAAATTCCGAATCCGTCGAACAGCCAACGACTTGCACATTGCGCCGCTCGAACTCCGGCAACTTCTCCTGGAACGCATGCAACTCCGTCGGACAGACAAATGTAAAGTCCTTCGGATAGAAGAATAACATGACATAGCGCTTCCCCAGGAAACTCGTCAAAGAAAAATTTTCAATGATTTCACTGCCACGAACCGCCCTGGCCGAAAAAAGGGGCGCTGCCTCACCTACCAACACACTCACGCATCCTTTCTAGTAATGAAAAAAGCCAACGCAAGAATTTTGGAAAGTTGGAAAAATTTTTACCAAAAAAATTACGGCCCAAACATTGTCAGGACATTGAGCTCGACCCACCGCCCAGAAGTCAAGGCATAATTCCGTTCGCCGTCGAAATTGTACTTGACTCGCCATTGCGCCGAGAAGATTCTCCCTCCGTGGGAGCCGAAATTTCTTCCGGCCAAGGGACTGTGTTGGATGCGAAAAAGCAGCGACTCTGGGGCGTTGCCTATGTCAGTTTCGGCTTTCTTCTGCTCCTAGCGCTTTTCGGTTACAACCCGTCCCAATGCCCGTGGATCAGTACCTTTGCCGCCGATGCGAATGGCCCGCGCAACCCCGTGGGAATTGCCGGAGCATCTCTTTCCTATTGTGGACTATCCTCCATTGGATTTTCTTTTGTTGCGATTCCGCTATTTTTTCTGCGTGCCGGCTATGCCCACCTCTTTCGAAACGCGCGCCATCTTACCGTCGGCCGCATCCGCGCCATGGGAATTCTTTTACTCCTCTTGCCCATTTTTTGCGCATTTTTGCAAGAAAAATTTTCACCTCCTTACCCGGCAAATTTCGGCGAAATTTTCATTAATGGTTTCGGCGGTTGGTACGGCACAATCCTTTACGAATATTTTTTTGCCTCTTTCCTGGGCAACGTCGGCAGTGCGCTCATTCTGGGCATTCCCATTTTTTTTTCTACCTGGGCAATTTTTACGAGACAAAATTCCCTCTCCGACGCCATTGGGCGACGGCTGGAAAATTATGGAAATCCCAGCCAATGGTTTGTTCTTTTTGCGAATTGGTTGCGGAGGTGCAAATTTTTTCGGCGCAAAGCAATGCCCATTTCCATTGCCAGCGATGGCAGCTGGTCCTGCGTCCCCATTGCTGATAGGCCGCGTGCCGGTGAAACATTGGCAAATCGGGATGAGGAGGCAGTGGACGACGCATTGCTGGCCATGAAAAAGCGGCCTGTCCTCGACTCTCTGTTCACCGTCGACGAAAGCAATTTCACATTTCCGCTAAGCTATTACACGTTTCCGCCCTTGGATCTCTTGGACGAACAGCCGGCAGACGTGGATGATGAAATTTCGCATGTGGCACTGGGCGATGAGTTAAAGGATACTTTGGCGCAATTCGGCATCGACGTGGAAATCGGAGAAATTCAATCGGGTCCAGTCATCACGCGCTTTGAATTATTGCCGGCTCCCGGAGTCCGCGTGGAAAAAATTGAGAATCTGGACAAAAACATCGCATTGACCCTACGGGCGCCTTCCGTTCGCATTCTGGCGCCGATTCCCGGCCGCAATTGCGTGGGAATTGAGGTGCCAAATCCGCGTACGAAACCGGTCTGCCTGCGCGGCATTTTGGAGTCGTCGCAGTGGAAAAATAAAGCGGCGGAAATTCCAATTGTGCTCGGCCGCGGCGTCACCGGAGAGCCGCTCATCACCGATTTGGCGCGCATGCCGCACCTCCTCATTGCCGGCGCAACCGGTTCCGGGAAAACCGTTTGCATCAATTCGATTCTGGCGTCATTTCTCTTTCATGCGTCACCGGAAGACATGCGTCTCATTCTTGTCGATCCGAAAATCGTGGAAATGCAAGTGTATAACCGTCTCCCGCACATGTTATTACCGACTCTAACGGATCCAAAACAAGTTCCCAATGCTCTCCGCTGGCTCATTCATAACATGGAATGGCGCTATCACCTCTTTGCGAGCGTGGGCGTACGCAATATCGCCGGATTCAACGCAAAAGTAACTCGCACGCGGGAAGAAGCGGAAAAAGCAACCACGTTTGAGAAAGAATTGTCCCCGGAAGAGCGGGCTGCGATGGCGGAAATGCAACCGGTGCGGCGCGAATTGGCCGACATCCCGCAGCAAAAATTACCCTATATCGTCTGTGTCATCGACGAACTTGCAGATCTCATGCTCGTTGCCCCCGACGACATCGAAAATTCCGTCACGCGGCTGGCGCAACTGGCCCGTGCGGCGGGAATTCACCTCATTCTCGCAACGCAACGTCCATCCGTCAACGTTATCACCGGCGTTATCAAAGCCAATTTGCCAAGCCGCATCGCTTTCAAAGTTGCTTCCAAAGTAGACAGCCGCACAATTCTCGATTGCAACGGCGCCGACAGTCTCCTCGGCCGCGGTGACATGCTCTTCCTTCCCCCGGGAGCATCGTCACTTCTCCGCGCACAGGGCGCCTGGGTCAGCGATGAGGAAATCAATCGAATTGTGGATTTTCTCGCCCAGAACGGCCCGCCAAATTTCGACCGCCAGGCAATGGAATTTGTGGCGCATGGCCAGAATGGAGACGAATAATTTTTGAAAATCAGCCAGGAGAAACAGTTCCGAGGGAAGAGGTTGCCCTTGTTTGCGGACCGTGAAATCGTGGACGGAACCTGGAACGCTTTCAAAGATGAAGACGATCTGACCAGTGATAGCGACGATGATGATTTCCGTTTTCAGCGTGTGACATTTCGCCTTGCCGGAATAATGGGCCTTTTGCGAGCATTTGTTGCGTGCCAATTTTTGGGGTAGATCCACGTTCCTAGCATTAGGGATTAAACGTTTTCGAATCTTCTTGACAAAGTTCAAGAAATTAACAGTATGCCGGAGAATGATAGAATGGATCTCTAATTTTCGCGAGGAAACTAACCCCGCGTACGCTTTTTTAGGCAAAAACCCTAACGATCTTCCAGAAAATCGCCTTAGTATTATCGCGAAAGTAATTACTACTCTTACTGTATTATTTTCTCCCGCTATCGCAGGTATTTCCGTTTTATTTGTCGTGATTGTTATTCCGATCGCGCGCATTACAATAGGATATGACAAGACATGCTACCTTTGGCATATGTATTTCGCCTTACTTAAAGCGATGTTTTTTGGTTGGTCTGCCTTTAGCAACATAGCGAGAAACAGAGATCAAAGCAATCTTATAGATTGCGCCTGTGATACCGACTATCCAGAAGAACTTTATTGCCAAGCGTTCGTTTCAATCTCTTATTGGCAGTCAAAATTCATGTCTAGCTATCAAAATTACAATATGTCTGATACTCTTAGTAAATGCGAACATGCTATTCTTCACGTCGCACGCGAAACAAAGCTTAGAAGAATGGGAATGTTAGATCATAATCAAATTCCACCGGCTGTCCTACCTGGAAGTGGAGGCTATTGCCGCGCCTGTTGTTGTCTGCTCCCTCTTGTTCTCAGAGCAGACGAAGCACGGGAACAGGGAGTTTTAAATTCGTTCCCAGACGATCAAATCGTCCAAGTAATGTCTTTTTTCATTCGCGGAACTACGAATGTTCTGGATTTCGCGAATGATTTTATTGCTCTCAGTGACGCGACACCGCCAGAGTTGCGAATATATGAAGAATTTTTCATTGAACAAGCAAGAAGGGTTAAAGATTATAACGATAATCCAAATGCATTGGTAAAAATCGTTCTCGTTGTCGCAGGGTTTTCCTGGGGAGGAGGAATTGCGATGGTTTTAGGTATAAAATGGGGAGTGTCTGCATTTAGCTATAATGGCATCGGCTTCGGTCGGGGCATGCGTTCCTTCGCCGGCCATGAAAACTGCGCACGAGCAGAAACGACGTTGGACAAATATTACAAACGCATAACATCGAGGGGCTGTTGGGCTTCAGACCCGGATGTATCTAGAATATATCGGCAATGTCCAGGAAGACACTATCGCATTA
>JAITFC010000100.1 GCA_031281635.1 Puniceicoccales bacterium
GTGATTTCCTCCTCGAGGCGTACGTTGGCCGGGAAGCGGATCCCTATGATTTGGTCCCGACAAGCAGTGCTATCACTGCACTTGCCGTTGGGGATGCTCTGGCAGTGGCATTGATGCGGGCACGTGGCTTTAAGGCGGAAGATTTTGCGCGATTTCATCCGGGGGGACAGCTGGGGCGCAGTTTGCTTCTACGCGTTGCCGATGTCATGCATCCCATTGGTGCCGTGGCAATTGCATCTCCGGAAACACCGATCCGCGACGTGCTCGTTCGCATGACAGAACGCCCCCTCGGTGCTTGCTGCGTGGTTGATGAAAAAAATTATTTAACCGGGATCATAACCGACGGGGACATTCGCCGGCTCGTCCAAAAAACGGAGAATTTACGCGGGATCCGTGCGTGTGATGTATGTCATTCCGCCCCGAGGACTATTGCGGCACAGTGCAAGTTGGGAGCGGCCATCGCCGCCATGGAGTCGGGACCGCGCCAGGTGAGTGTTCTCCCTGTCGTTGACGGTGATGGACTACTCTTGGGCCTCATCCGCCTCCATGACACATCGTTTGGAAAAAAATTTCAACCATAATGGAACTTTTTATGAATTTTTTTGTTGCTAACTCGCTGGAAGTAAGCATGTTAAACAGTTTGGTGGTTTTTTGCTTGACGGAGTGGCTTTTTATCTCCTACAAACCCTCTGGAGTGAGGAGGAAGGTTCGCATGTTCCGTGCGGACTAGTGATTCTATGAATTCAAATGGCAGAGGCGGGTTGCGGATGCCGTGCGCTTTGTTGATTGAAAAGAAGCGTGACGGCGAAGAGTTTTCCGATGAGGAAATTAAGGGCATAGTCGATGCGCTTATGGAGAAGAACTTGCAGGAACATCATTTGGCTGGCTTGCTGCTATCCATCTATTTTCGCGGTCTATCCGTGGCAGAAACGGCGACACTGGCAGAAGAATTGATGCTTTCTGGAGAGGTACTCAATCTTTCCGACATCAGCCTGCCGAAAGTGGCTCACTACGCGACCGGTGGCGTCGGCGATAAGGTTCCCCTTGTGCTGCCTGCCATCGCCGCTGCCTGTGGAGTTGCCATGCCTGCAATGCTTGGAGAGGATGAAGATTTTATCATCGGCACATTGGACAAATTGGGCGCCATTCCAGGATTCAAGCCAGCTGCAGATCTGAAAGAATTCACGAAATTACTGTCCAAGCATCATATTGCCTACGCACGCAAGCACCCGTCCATCGCCCCCATCGATGAGGTAATTTATAGCATGCGCAAGGAAATCGCTGCAATTCCCTGTCCGCCACTCATCGTCGCCAGCATGCTCGCCCGAAAGTCGGCCGAAGGAGCGGAAGGTTTCGTCGTGGACGTGAAGTGGGGAAATGGGTCCTTTATTAAAGATGTGGAGCAGGCAAAAACTCTGGCACGTTCCATTGCAAGAACTTGCGATGCATTCCAACGCAAATGTGTCGTACTCGTGACGGATATTAACCAGCCGCTTGGCAATGCTGTGGGAACTGGTGTGGAAATCGAAGAAGCCGTGCGCTTTCTGAAAACAGAAGAAGGCGAGGAAGATTTCAAACAACTCATTTTACGCCTGGGCATGGAAGTGGTACGACTCGGCGGCGTTGCTGGCTCAACACTTTCCGCCAAACAAATGGTGCAGAAGAGTCTATCTAGCGGTGCGGCATTCGAAAAATTCAAGGAGATTGTGGCGGCACAGGGCGGAGATATTTCCTATCTCGATGACATGGAAAAATTTCCCAAAGCACAATTTGTCCGCAAGTTGCCTGCACCAAAGCGCGGCTACATTCACACGATCAATGCGGGTATGGTTGCTCGCGGTGTGCGACTCCTGGCAGAACGTCCCGATGGCACATTAGACCCGTCCGTTGGCGTATCGAAGATTATGAAAGTTGGCGTGCAAATCAAACAGGGCGAACCACTTATGATGATTCACTACAACGACGAACGCAACTTGGAATCTGGCTTGGAATACTTGCGCAGTGCCTACCGTCTGGCTCCGAAACGCCCCAATAGCGGTGAACTCATCGTAGAACGCATCGCCTAGGGACATCGGACAGACTTGTTTGTTTGAGGAGGGCGTTTCATTCAATTTCCACACACGCAGGTGCGAAAAAAGTTTGACCATTGCAGACGAACGGCCACGCATGGATATGTTGGAATCGGGGCAGGCCAGTCTCAAAAAAAAAGTGCAGATTTACAACCGCTACTCAGGCAGTTTGGAAGAAGAACCGGTTTGCGGTGAATGGTTTCTGCGTCTCGCCTATGGCACGGTTCTTGGCCGAATTTTTCAGCGATCGCTGGGGAGTAGGCCGTTTGTCTCCCGAATCGCCGCCTGCTATGCAAAGAGCCGTCGCAGTGCCCGCCGCATCATCCCATTCTGCGAACACTATGGCATGCGCACCGAGGAGAATCTTCTTCCAGTGGAACAATTTGCAACATTCAATGAATTTTTCTGTCGCCAGTTGAAACCGAGCGCACGAACCATTTGCGGAGAGCGAGATGCAATTGTGGCACCGGCAGATGGACGCTATCTTTTTTGTCCTGACCTATCTGCCCAGAAAAAAATTTTCGTAAAAGGTCGCTATATTAGTTTGCACAAACTTCTTCGCAGCACATCTTTAGCAGAAAAATTTTACGATGGGTGTGCCCTCATCGCCCGTCTGTGCCCGTTTGACTACCACCGTTTCCATTTTCCTTGTGACGGCGTCCCCGGAGCTGCCCACCATATTTCAGGATCATTGCACTCTGTACATCCATTTGCTTTGCAACATGTTACACCATTTTTTCGCAATAAACGTTATCTGACGCGCATGGTGACCGCATTTGGCGAAATATTGATCATCGAAGTGGGTGCCACATTTGTCGGGTCCGTCACACAAACCTATGCGGCCCACCGCTATGCCAAAAAAGGCAACGAAAAAGGTTTTTTTTCCTTCGGGGGGTCAACGCTTATCCTCCTCTTGGAGCGTAATATGGCAACCCCAAGGGAAGATTTGCAACGTTGGAGTGATCGCGGCATCGAAGTCTACGCGCGCATGGGAGACGCCATGCTCTGGGGCAAATACGGCTGATTGCGTTGGTAGAGCGTTCCCCGGGAATATTCTAGATTGCCTGCAGGGACGTTCAAGGTCACTCATCCCCTACAATGCTCGGAGTTGTAACGCCTGTGTTAGCGGCAAAAAGAGCACCATTGCGACGGCGGCGACCATACCGGCAAGGGCGATGGTGATTGCTGGTTGTAAAATTGCGGCCAGCCGTTGAATTTTATTTTCCAAATCTTCCTCCAAAGAATCCGCTGCCAGTGCAGCCATGCTCGCCAAACGGCCACTGCGCTCACCAACGGCAATGAGCCCGCGCACGGATGCTGGAATTTTCTTGTATCCGGCAAGCAACTCCCCCAGGAAGACACCCTCCTGCGCTCGCGCCGCGACTCCCGCCAGTAATGCGCGCAACGATTTATTGGCGACTGATTTACATGACAATTGTAACGTCTCTGGGAATGGAACAGCATTTCCGAATGCCAGAGAAAATACGCGCAAAAATAAAATAAGTTGTTGCCAGAGAATGAGTTGACCGAATAGCGGCAGGCGAAGTGCGAAGGATGCCAGGCGAATGCGACCGCGCTCCGTATGCGCCCAGCCGGCGGTGATAAATGACAGCAGAAGCAGCAAAAGCGTCAAAAGTAGACAATGCCTGTGCACCGTCGCGAATAATTTTCCAAGCACGTGTGTGAGGTAGGGTAAATGTATTGTTTGTCCTTCGCCGCGAAAGAGAAGCTGAAATTGCGGGAGAATTTTTAAGGACAGAAAAAAAAGTGCTACGACCGCAACAAAGAAGACGACGAGCGGATAGATGAGTGCGGAAATGGCCCGATTGCGGTGGCGCAAAGAGCGGCCGCGCGATGCCGAAATGGCCTCCAGAATGGCGGGAAGATTGCCGGACAATTCTCCAGCGCGCACCAATTGTCCGTAGGTTTCGTCGAAAAATTGCGGATGTAATTCAAGAGCTTCGTGGAGGTAATGCCCGAGACGGAGATCGCGCAAAATTGCTTCCAGGAGAGACCGGCGAGATGCTTCAACTGTTTGTTCTAGAAGCAGTTCAATGGCATCAACGAGGGGAATGCCCGCCCGCAAAAGTGTTGACAGCTGTCGCGTAAAGTGCAGCACCCATTCACCGCCTCCACCGCGAAAAGAATTTTTTACTTTTTGCCATGTACGTCTCCACGAAGGAATTGGCCGCTCCATGAGAAATTCAACGGAGATGTCACGGTCAGAGAGGACCTGCCGTGCCGCCGCTAAATTCCTTGCCGAAATCTCCCCAGACTCATAGCCGCCACCCTTCTTTCTGCCCCAAAAGGAAAATGTTCGCAGCGGTTCCACCGGCAACAACTAAAAAAAAATTTCACCGCTTTGTCGATCCCTTTTCGCGGTCGGAAGCGCCATGTTTTGCACGTAAACCAGCATTCCTATCTACCAGTCCCAAGCCCACAAACTCATCATAAGGGAGATTGCAGAAAAATTTTATGATTATATAATTTCTATTTCACTCCTTTTTTAAGTTAAAATAATCCCCAATAATGACTATCAAACCGAGAGATGCGCCAATGGCCCCACCTCCGCCCACATATGCAAGAAAGATGCAAAGCGATGGGAGCGCGGAAAAACCACAGGTAGCAATCGCTGTACCTATGAGCATACCAAATCCGATGAGAACAACCGCAAACAGTATCGTCTCTTCCAGCGGCGAGAGTGAGGATGGAGACTTAGGCATTCCATCTGGAAATGACCCATCGGAAGCACGCGCAGCTGGTGCCCGATCTGCAGGTTCAGCGGGATGAGAACTCACTCTCGTAGATTTATTTCTTTCTTTCCCGTATGTCAACGGAAAATTACAAAAATTTTCCTGGAATTTGCCACTACAAACTGCGCGACTCGCCGCCGCGTTCTGTGTGTTGTGAGACATCTTTGAGCGCTCGATTTTTTTTGCAAAAAACAGTTGACAACGCAGAATTTTGGAAATTGCTACCACCTGTGAGTAACGCGGCCGAAGAGGATTGTAGGCATAGATCTTGCAAGCTGGCTCATCTTTTCGAGTTACAGCGGCGCTTCGGAGAGCGTATTGGACTGCATCTCAACGAGTTAACCGACGAAGAGAAGAAAGATTGGGTGCTGAATTATACCCGTGCCATGCAGCAGGAAATTGCAGAACTGGTCGACTCGTTGCCCTGGAAATGGTGGGCAAAATATCAGGAATTCGATCTGCAAAATGCTCGCGTAGAATTGGTAGACATTTTTCACTTTGTGATCTCGACGGCCCTGGTCCTCGGAATGGACGAGAATTCTCTCTACGAAGCATTTTTGAAAAAAAACGAAGTCAATCACGCCCGCCAGGACAGCGGCTATGCACGAAAAAATCCCGACGATTCAAAACATATCTGAAAAATTTCAACGAAGTCGGCAGGTCTTTATCTGGATTTAGGGCAACGCCCAAGTTGTGCACCATGCGCGCGAGTGCGAAATTATTTCGTGCTGGCCGTAAATCCTTCCTTGACATTTGCATTTTTTTCGCAACACACACCCCGATGAATGTAAATAGGTTAGACTTCAATCCGAATCCCAATGCCGTACAAATGCGTGGGGCATTTTATGTGTGTTGGGGTCTCGTCGCTATCACGACTGCGCAGCTTGAAAATATATTGCATATGCATCCTTGGGGAAGCGTACTGTCTTTTTTGGGAAAGTGTTGCATTGTTTACGGTTACGGCGTGATCACGGTCAGTGAGTGCCGGGCACAACAATTGTTCTTTTTCAACGAAATGCCAAACGATGCGGGAATAGAAGCCTAGGACAAGGAGTGGGGGCGTTTCGCGTCTCGATGCTATAAAAGCGCAGGAAAATGTTTCCATTTCAGGTCGTTGCATCCACGAAATTCTTTCAAAAAATTTTCTTGCTTTTTCGGCATTTTAGGAGACGCTCCCCCAGCAATGCTCAGGTGGTGAAATTGGTAGACACACACGTTTGAGGGGCGTGTGCCGCATGGCGTATGGGTTCGAGTCCCATCTTGAGCACCAGATTTTATTCACGAGGTGGCTGTAATTGACGGTTCAGCGGAGACCGACGGAAGAAGATTGCATTTTTTACCATTGCGGTCTTGGATTGGGAAATGGACGATTTCATTGACCTATATCAGGAGACAATCATAGCGCACAGTCGAAATCCGCGCAATTACGGCCCGTTGGAGGATGCCAATCGTTCGGCCGTCGGCTACAATGCCTCCTGCGGCGATGACATACGCGTGCACCTGAAAATCATCGATGGGAAAATTATTGCGGCGCATTTCACGGGCGAAGGATGTGCCATTTCCAAGGCATCAGCTTCCATAATGATTGGAGCCGTCGAGGGAACTAACGTGTTGCAGGCGAAAGATCTTGCGCAAAAAATTATTGCTTCTCTCTCAAAAAGTGACGTCTCCATAGACCAGGAAGATTTGGGGATTTGTGCTCCATTACTCGGCGTACGGCGGTTTCCCATGCGCGTCAAATGCGCAACTTTGGCTTGGCACGCCCTCGAAGAAGCAGTAACGTTTTAGGATTTCTAAAATTAGTCACTGCCAATGCCTGGCAAAATGCACAAAAAAACTTGTATGCGCACGAAGCCGCACTACTATTGGTCTCATGGACAATGAATCTGAGGACCACAGAAGGCGAATGGACGGTTTTTGGAAAATTCTCCGATTAGTTTTGCAAACTTTGGCGAACGAAATTCCGGAGGAGCAGCGGGGCACTGATCGGCAAGCCAACGAGCGCTACGAAGGTTATACGGTCATTGCGGAATTGCTTGGTAAGTGCGCTTTTGCAAACAAAGTGAGCGACTTTTTGAAGGGCTTCGCTGACATAAACCCAGAGGAATTTGATCGTGAAATGGAAAAAGTTCAATTGGAGTATGGAATCGATTTTCGGGAAAAAGTTGATTCAGTGTGCAATTCCCTCGAAGAAATGGTCAAACTAGCCCTGCCGGCCGCAGATCCGGAAGCCGTCGAAGAAATTCTCCATGATATGTTTGTGGGACAGTAATAAATCCCGCAGGCTACCTGGTCCGAGTTTTTTCGTAGTGTTCCCCGGACTCCTCGCTGGCGTCAGAGTATGCGGCAATATCTGCCAAGTTATTTGGCAGAAAATCTTGTCTTGCAGAGCATTTCGTAAAATTTTTTATTGAAAAAGACGCTGCGGCGTGTTCAAAATAAGGAGGAGAACGATATGAAAATGCATAAAGTAGTGACGTTTGCGGCTGTGCTCGGGGCTTTGGCGCTTGCCGGGTGCGGGAAGGATGATTTGTCGCCTCACAGCGGCATTGTGACCGTTGACATTGGCAAAGTGTACAGCAAATACAATCGCGCCGAGCGCTCCCGGGAGCAATTCCAAGAGGCCGTCGAGAAGGCGCAGGGAGAATTGCGCGGCATGCTGGAGGAGGGCGTCAAGATGGCGCAAAATTTGAAAGAGATGCAGGAGAAGTTGGATAATCCGTCGCTCACCGATGCTTCCCGGGCGAGAATGCGCAAGGAGATCGAGGGTCTAACGGAAGACATTCGTCGCAAGGAAGTGGAACTGAACACGTTTCGCCAACAAACAGACCGGGAACTGATGGAGCGACGCGAAGAATTTGTCACGAAGCACATCGAGGAGATTCGCGATACGGTACGTAAAATTGTGAAAAAGCGGAGCGTTTCATTGGTGCTCAACACTTCGGGAGTAGAAGTGGTCTATTCACTTCCAGATATGGATATTACGGAAAAAGTCATCGATGCCCTGAACGATGGGAATTGATTGTTTGCGATTGCGCCGAATCTCACCCGGGGGGTACCCCGGGCGTAGTTTTGTGGTAACATTTTAGAATAGATGTGAGACCTGCAGATATCCTCTGATTCCCACTCTATTACCAACATAGATATTTGTGCCGCAATCCACTGTGAATGCGTGCAAATTGTTGGAGTGCCATGTGACCTGTGCACTTCCGATTGCGCAGGTGCCGCGGAGTGATGAAGAAGGGATGGCATAGCCACGGACTTCCGCCTTTGATTCGCCGGAGAATTCCTGCTCTAAAGCGACCCCGCAACTGCTAATTAGACATCCATCGTCATTCGTCCTGGAGATTTTCGCGCCAAAGCGCCCGCGGACGGAGTGGATGGCGCTGCATTTCAGCGCATCGCCGGCGGCAAGCATGGTGTTTCCGTCTTTCCTCATTGTCCATATGCCCTTACCACCGAAGTCGATGGAAGTTTTGTCATTTTTCTGCCAGACCTGTCCGAAAGCCAAGTGCCCGCCGAAGAAGAAGTCGGAGATCCTGCATCTACTGCTGCGGTCCCTGTGGTCACGCAGAGTTTCACTGCGCCAATCGCCGAACAATTTCCCGATGCGGCACGTCCCCTCGCAATAGAAGTGATTAAGTGATTGCTCGCGAAAGTTTAATCGGGAAAGCGCGCCAATGCCATAGTTGTAACTTCTGTCCTTTCCGCCGACCGTTCCACCTTCGAATAGTTCGTCCGAGTCGAATTTGTTTTTTGTCGTGCTCTGCGCATGTCCATATTCCACGAATGCACCCAGCACCATGTCCACGGTCCGCGGCTTCACTGGGACAACTGCTCCGCCAATGAAGGATGCCTGCTTAGTTCTGATGGTGAAGCCGTTTTTATAGGATGAATAATCTCCGGATAGTGGCACCGCGAAGAACGCCCCCTGTTTGTTTCCGAAAGTCTCGCATTGCTGGCCTTTGTGTTTGCATTTCTTACACAATTGTTGCAGATCTGACGCGCATATGTCCGCCACAACGTCGGCACCGTGATTGAGCAATGTCATGCTGGAGAGATAGCCCGTTGTGATAGCCTTTGCCTGCGGGTGCACTTGCACTTCTCCGGGAGTTGCTCTCAGAGTTCTTTCATTAATTTCCAATTTGAAAGGATACGCAAGAGCAGTCCCCAATTGTGCGTAGGCAACTGGTGTTTTTAATTTGCCTTGTATGTTTTTTTTGGTTCCTATTAGGGACACGTATTCATTCGAGAAATTGGGATAAAAATCTCCGGCGAATGATATGCGAATTGTTGCTCCTTCAACATTTACCGTTCCGTTCGTTTTTAGCATTTGCTTATTTCCGACGCACGACGGGAGGACAAAGTGCGTTGTGCCTGATAATGTTAATTCATTATCATAGCCAACATTAATTTTGCTCACCATTTGTTTATTGTTGGGATCATAGGTCGGAGTAAATGTGGCTATGGATTTCGGATCATCCCAGTCGAAGGATCCATCCGAGTGCACCAGATATTCTCGTACTTCCTGTTCGTAAGCCACTCGCAGCGTCCCATGTTCGAGGAGAACGAAGTCTCCAGCATTATCATATTTATCGCCGAATTTCGCTCCATTGTGCAGGGCAAATGTTCCTCTGCGAACGGTAGCACCATCTTCAAAAACTACATCGGACCTATAGCCGCATGTGCCATCGAATAAAATTGTTCCAGTGGCATTTTCATCGCTGTTTATTTCTATGCTAATTTTGCCTCCATATCCAATCGAAGTCGAAATCGGATCATAGAAATAAATCGTACTTCCTTCCGTTGCCTGCAGGCTTAACTTTATCTTTAAATCATCAGGAACATACACACATAGTGCCATAGGGTTGAGTAATTCCGCTGTGTTTATGAAGAAGGGCATACTTTGTTCACCATTCCACTGAAAAATAATATCTCCTGAATTTGCAGAAATATTAGTATCGACAGATGACGATATTGCTCCACCAGGTGCCATGTTTGAAGAGAATAATATGGAACCTCCAGAAAGATCTAGTGAAGCATCTCCTGAAGAATCGTAAAGATTCCCCACACAAATCGCACTTCCGTATTGGCTAGAATTGCCATAAAAAACAACGTTATGCATTTCGGCAATCATACTTTGAGCCAAAATTGCACCACCAGAATACATTGCAACATTGTTAGCAAATCTGACATTTTCAAATTTTGCTGTGAGTGTGTCTTGGGCGACAATTGCTCCACCGGCCATTGCAAAATTATCGGTGAAATTTACATTTTTAAATTGCGCGCCTTTTCCCGAGAGGCAGGCAAAGGAACCACCGCCTTGTGCCGTATTTCCAGAAAAAGTAACGTCTTCGATTAGCCCACTAAAACAGCCAGCAATCCCTATGGCACCGCCGTAGTTGTCTGCAATATTCTGCTGAAAAAGTGTATTTTTCACAGTAAATGCGCAATCCCCATTGATGAAAATAGCACCACCAGCGCCATCGAATTTTATTCCATCGTTATTGCTACCAAATGCGCCATTCGCGTAAAATGTGCAATCGCAAATTTTCCCTGCAAATGATTCAGCATATATGGCTCCACCTATACCATCTTCATTCTGACTACGGCCATCAACCTTATTGTATGAAAAACACGAATGGGAAATATCGCCGGAAAATTCGCCAACTGACACCGCACCACCGCGCCGCCTTGCTTTGTTGTGCTGGAATGTAGAATGATGAATTCCGCCGCAAAGTGATTGAAATGACAGTGCACCACCGTCTTTTTGCGACACATTGCAATCAAATGTTGAATGATGAACTCCATTTAGTAGCTTAAGCGAAGCGACTGCGC